>JANOXY010000278.1:0-2995 GCA_031418675.1 Pseudomonadota bacterium | reverse complement strand
CTGACAATGCCACAGGCCAGCATCGCCGACAGCATCTCGGCACCACGGGCGGCGCCAAACCCACGGTCCGTGCACAACGACACCAGATGGACCTGCGGCATCGACATCGCCACGCAGCAACCCACCCCGGCCAGGCACAACAAGGCGGTGAGGGAGTTCTGGGTCAGACCTAAGGCTTGCGGCGAACCGGCCGAGCCGCCATGGGCGATCGCGACAGTGCCGCGCTCGGGCTTGGCCCGCAGCATCAGTACCAGCGGCAACATCGCGGCCACGCTGAGCAGCGCCATGAAGAGATAGGTTTCGCGCCAACCGTATTGTTCAATCGCGTGCAACAGCGGTCGCGGCCAGATCGCACCGGCGAGGTAGTTACCGCTCGCGCCGATGGCGACGGCGATACCACGACGCTGCATAAACCACTTGGAAATATCTGCCAGCAAGGGGCCAAACACCGCCGCGCAACCAAACCAGCCAATCGCGGCATTGGTTAACAAGAACACCCCGTAGTTCGGCGCACGCGCAGCGCAGAAATACGACAAGCCCAGCGCTACGACGGACAACGCCACCGGCCGCGCCACACCGTAGCGGTCAACCAGCTTGCCGTTAATGATGCCGCCAATGCCAAAACCGAACATCACCATGGTGAACGGCAAGGAGGCACCGGCGCGGGATATCCCGAATTCGGACTGGAAGGCTGGCAACGCGACCATGACCACGTACATGCCGGCGCTGCCCACCGTAGTCATGGCCAGGCAAGCCAACAATCGCCACCAGGCATAGTTGGAATCAACGGCCGCCGTTTTATTCATGCGCTTCCCCACAGATGAGCGGACCGCCAGCGCTGGGCAGCGCTGGACGGGCCGCAGATGAATCTAACGGCAGTAAGGTGCCCTCCCACGCCGGGGCTCATCGCCGAGCGGCGACGATACGCGAAAACGGCCGGGCTTCACATTCGTCGATGGTACGGGTCCTGGCAACGCGTACTGCAAAGCTGCAAGGCTGACGCCCGCATCAAGCTCGCGGTGCGCACCGCTGCAGCTAGCGCAGGCTGGCGTTCGCTGCGCGCCTCACACGCTCTTGTCGAAGACCTGCGGAGCGCCCTGTTTGACCTTGGCGTCCTTGGTCCAATAACGCTTGGCCCAGATGCCGTCGTAGGCTTCGTCACCGTGCGGCATGCGCCAACTGCGTACTTCGCTTTCGGCCAGGAACACTGAACACAAGGCACGTGGCTGATCGTCGGTGCCGTCGACGTAAGCATTGGCATCCTTGACGGGTATATAACGCTGCGCGATGCGGCGATAACGATCGCGCCACTGATCGTCGTTACCGATTTCGAAATCGATGCGCGCGCGACCGCGTAGCACCACCTTGCGATAGGGAATGACGGGCTCGTCTATGCTCAAGGCCACGCGTGGGTCGTGGCGAATATGGCGCAACCACTCCGAGTGCTGACGCGGCGTGAACCAGATACGGCCTTCTTCGTGAATAAACCAGATCGGCGTCACCAGCGGCGCGCCGTCGACATCGACGGTGGCGATATTCATGATCAGATTGGAACCCGCCAGGAAGCTGTCCCGTTCGGCGTCAGTTAATTTTGGCATCGTTCATCTCCCCTTGTTTGGCAGGGGCGATTACAACGCACTTGCGCAACACAATGCAAAAGCGCGGGCGCTTCACCGCTTGTGCAGCTTGGGCTCGGGAAGATTGTCGCTGTTCAATTCAGGTGGTGTGTCCCTGGCCGGTTTGGCCGGCCACTCCTGCTTCTCGATGATCTCACCCATTTTTTTGCCCGGTACAAGTTGGCCCTGGTAGATCAGAAAACGACCACCGGGGTCAGTGTCCACCGTCGGGCTTTCGATCCAGATCCACATGTGGCCGGCGACGGTGTCGAGGATCAAGGCTTTTTCCGCACCGTAGCCCTCACCGGGATCGATCGGGATCGCCTGGTAGCGGCCTTCCGACACCGCCAGGGCGGGGCCGCTGGCAAACGCGAGCAAAAGCATCAAAAAGATTCGTTTGAACATGGTTAGGCTACCGCATACCTGATGGGTCAATGGATGGGGCGTCAGCGCAGGGCCACTGCCGCGCTGTACACCAAACGCTCCGGCAGTCGCAATTCAAGGATGCGAAAACGACCGAACAGCCGCTGCTCGGCCCACGGCAGAATATCAACCAGCAGCTCGGGTGCGGCACCTAACAATGCCAAGGACAGGCTCACGCTGTCACCGCGGCCGTTAATCGCCAGCGTGAATTGCGCGCCCTTGGGGTAGGGTCGCGACGGCGAACGCCAATCGATCTGAACCCCGCTGCGGGCCTGCCCGTGCAAAGCCTTGATCAGTGCGCGCACATCCCCGAGCAGGGCTTTACAGGCATTGTCGTACAGAACCTGGTGACGCACGCCCTCCTGGGCACAACGCAGGCCGTCGCTGTTGGGCAAGGTAGTGACGATGCGCGGTGGGGCGGGTGTGACGGGTAGAGACGGCCGCACGGGTGCCGCGCTGGTGGTCGCCGTCAACAGGGGCTCACTGGGCGCCGCCAGCGATGGTTTTGGTCCGCATCCGGTCACAGCGCATAAACGGCGCAGGATTGCCCGCTCCAGGGCCGGCCGTCCTTTGGCCGTGGGTGCTGAGATGATGAACTGTCGAACCGGGTGCCGACCAACGAGCACCCGCATGCTGCGGCCCCGATCGACCAATAGCTGCACCGGAGCGCCCGCCCGCGCAGCGGCCGCGGCGCGTTGCAGACGCGCGACATAGGCCTGGGTACCGGCCTTCCAGGTCTTGGCGTTTTTAGCCTGCTTGCCCCGTTTGCCACCTTGGCCGCCCACTTGGGCGGCGGCGCGATAAGCGCTGGCCAATTCCGCCACGGTGGCCTCGACAAAAGCCGCGCGTGTGGCCGTCGGCGCCCCGGCGAGTTCTTGCATGGCGCTGACCAAGGACTGATTGCTGGTCACGGCCACCGCCCGTTGCGCCCCGCCCAGCAGGCAGCAGAAAACAAC
>JANOXY010000277.1:0-12283 GCA_031418675.1 Pseudomonadota bacterium | reverse complement strand
CACTTGTAGTGAAAGCCCAGGCCACCGCTCGCAGTTGTTTGACTGACACCAGGCCAGCTGGTGGACTCTTCAGCGATCGTCAGGGCGGCGGGATAGTCAGCGCCCAACTCTTCGTTCATACGGCGCAGGAAGGCGATAGCTTCGAGATTCTCACGACCACCGTGCACATTGGGTATCCACTCGCCGTGGGCGCGACTGTAGTCACGGTAGATCATCGATGCCACGGCATCGACGCGCAGGCCATCGATACCGAAGCGTTCGATCCAGTAGCGCGCGTTGCCGATCAAAAAGTCCCGCACCTCGAGACGACCATAGTTGTAGATCAGCGTGCCCCAGTCAGGATGGCTGCCTTCACGGGGATCGGCGTGTTCGTAGAGATGCGTGCCGTCAAATTGCCTGAGGCCGTGGGCGTCCGCGGGAAAATGGCCGGGTACCCAATCGAGGATGACGGCCAGATCGGCGGCATGGCAGCGTGCGACGAAGCGCTGCAACCCAGCGGGCTCACCACAGCGCGCGGTGGGCGCGTAGAGGCCGATGGGTTGATAGCCCCACGAACCATCGAAGGGATGCTCGGCGATGGGCATTAACTCAAGATGGGTAAAGCCAAGATCACAAGCGTAGGGGATTAGCTTGTCTGCTAATTCGTCCCAGCTCGGCCAGCGTTCGCCATTGGCACCAGCGCGCTGCCATGAACCGACATGTACTTCGTAAACAGCCATCGGCGCGTTCAGTGTGACGGCGCGCCGGGTGCCGAGCGGGATCGGCAGGTGATTGGCGACTACTGATGCCGTCGCCGGCCGCAGTTCGCACTGGCGCGCATAGGGATCAGCTCGCCAGGTTTGACGAGCACCGTGTACGTCAAGGACCGCGAATTTATACCGCGCGCCAGGTGCGACGGCGGGTAAAAATAATTCCCATACACCGGCTTCGGGTCGCCGTCGCATGGGATGGCGCCGTTCATCCCAGTAGTTCCAGTCGCCCACCACCGATACGCGTCGCGCCTGGGGTGCCCACACCGCGAACAGCGTGCCGTCCTCACCATCAATGCAACAGCAGTGGGCGCCGAGCTTGTCGAAGGGGCGGTGCTCGGTTCCTTCGGCCAGCAGCCATAGATCGCTTTGCCCCAACAAGGGCAGATAACGATAGGGGTCATCAATGAGGTCGTGGTTGACACCGTCCTGCCAGCTGACGTGCAAGCGATAGTCTGGGCGCATGCTCAGGGTGGGCAGACAAGCCTTGAACAAACCACGCTCATCGGCGCGTTGCATCTGCGCCAATACAATCCGATCTGCATGGCTCACCACTTCAACCTGGGCGGCACCGGGCAGGAGAGCGTGTACCCACCACTTACCTGCGTCGTTCTGATGGGGGCCTAGCAGTGCAAAAGGATCGCCATGCTCGCCCGCCAGCAGGGCATCCCATGCGCCAGGTGGCACCCTCGGTTCATGCTCCTGGCGCACCAGCGAATGGTCAGCCGACGACGGGGGCGACCCGCCAGATCTGCTCGGCATATTCGGCAATCGTGCGGTCGCTGGAAAAAGCGCCCATGCCCGCAACATTGAGCAAAGCGCGCCGTGCCCAAGCCGACGGCTGTCGATACAAAGCGTCGACCTGGTCTTGCGCGCGGAGATAGGAAGCAAAATCAGCGAGCAACAGATAGTGATCGCCAAAGCGTAACAGGGAGTCAACCAAGGCCACGAAGCGCTGCGGTTCCTCCGGCGAGAACTCACCGAAGGCTATGCTGTCCAGCACTCGCTTCAAAACGGGATTGGTTTCGTAATAATCGAGCGGCCGATGGCCCGTGATCCGTAGCTGTTCAACTTCGGCGGCATTCATGCCAAAGATGAAGATGTTCTCCGCACCCACCTCTTCACGTATCTCGATATTGGCACCGTCCAGGGTGCCGATGGTCAGCGCGCCGTTAAGCGCGAATTTCATGTTGCCGGTGCCCGAGGCCTCGGTGCCGGCGGTTGATATCTGTTCGGACAAATCCGCGGCCGGCATGATCAATTCGGCCACCGATACACTGTAGTTCGGTACGAACACCACCTTCAGCAGATGGTTAACGCGTTCATCGTGATTAACCCGCGCAGCGATGTCGTTGATGAGCTTTATCACCAGTTTCGCCATGCGATAGGCCGACGCCGCTTTGCCGGCGAACAGTACCGTGCGCGGCACCCAGCCGGCATCGGGGTTGGCAAGGATGGCGTGGTAACGCGCGACCACGTGTAGCGCGTTCAGCAGTTGGCGTTTGTACTCATGGATGCGTTTGACCTGCACATCGAATAACGAATCGGGGTTGATGGTTATGCCGCACTGCTGCTCTATCCAACTGGCGAGGCGTTGTTTGTTGGCGCGTTTTATCGCGGCGACGCGCAGTAAAAAATCAGCGTCCTCGGCTGACGCGCGCAGACCCGCAAGCTTGCCGAGGTCCTGTCGCCAGTCCGCGCCCAGACTTTGGTCGAGCAGCGCAGTCAGGCCGCGATTGGCGCTCACCAGCCAGCGCCGCGGCGTGATGCCGTTGGTTTTATTGCAAAAGCGCGTCGGCCACAGCCGCGCGAAGTCGGCGAAGATGGACTGCACAATGAGTGCACTATGGAGTTTGGACACGCCATTGACCGTATGACTGGCCACGACCGATAAATGGGCCATGCGGACGCGTCGTTCACCGGACTCGTCGATCAAAGACAAGCGGGCGAGCATGGCCGGATCTTCGCCGCCGGCGCGTACTTCGGCCAGAAAGCGTTCATTGATCTCAAAAATAATATCGAGATGACGGGGCAGCACGCTGCGCATCATTTCCAGCGGCCAGGTTTCCAAGGCCTCTGGCATCAAGGTATGGTTGGTGTACGAAAAGATGCGCGTGCACATCGCCCAGGCATCCGCCCATTCCAGACGGTGGACATCGAGCAGCAGACGCATCAACTCCGGCACCGCGATGGCGGGATGGGTATCGTTCAGATGGACAGCGACCTTGTCCGGTAGTTGTTCGAAATCGACATGTTCACGCATGTAGCGCGTGAGAATGTCCTGCATGGATGCGCTGGTGAAAAAAAACTCCTGGCGCAAACGCAGCTCGCGACCTTGGTAGCTCGAATCATCCGGATACAGCACACGCGTGACATTTTCCGAGAGATTCTTGGCGCGCACGGCGCGCATATAGTCGCCTTGATTGAACAAGGCGAGGTCCAGTGATTCCGCCGCCTTGGCATGCCATAACCGCAAGGTGCTGACGGCGCGTGTGCCGTGTCCGGGCACGATGATGTCGTAGGCCATCGCCAGTACCGATTCCGTGTCGACCCATTGCGCGCCGTCTTCGCTGCGTCTGACCCAGCCGCCAAAGTGGATCGCATAGGTCGTATCGGGTCGCGGAAATTCCCAGGGGTTGCCGTACTTCAGCCAGTCGTCAGGTTGCTCTACCTGATAACCATTAAGAATGTGCTGGGCGAACATGCCATAGTCATAGCGAATACCGTAACCGAAGCTGGGCAGGCCGAGCGTCGCCATGGAATCGAGAAAGCAGGCCGCCAGCCGCCCCAGGCCGCCATTGCCAAGCGCAGCATCCGGCTCCTGCTCGCGCACCTCTTCAAGATCCACACCCAGGCCGCTGACCGCAGCGGCGAGTTCGTCATATAGCTCGAGCGCATGCAGGGCGTTGGACAGCGTGCGCCCGATGAGGAACTCCATCGAGAGGTAGTAAACGCGCTTGGCATCAACTGCGCGCCAGCGTTGAGTGGTTTCCATCCAGCGCTCAACCAATCGATCCCGTACTGCACTGGCAACCGCGTGATACCAGTCCTGGGTCGTCGCAACATCGGGGTAGCGGCCACCGCTATAGAGCAGGGCATGGGCCACCGAACGTCGCAGCGCGAGTGGATCGTTCTGCGGCGGTTCGACGGGGAATGGATGTTTCGAGTCGGACATTGTGAATCGATTGTAACGCGATGCATGGTCTGGAAAACTACCTCGCTGGATCGATTCGTCGATTGAGCGTGCATGCGCACCAATAGCGGGCGCATCGCCAATCAAGGGAGCTTTATGGTGCTCGAAGAACCGCAACGACTGCGTATGCTGCGCCGTTCCTATGCTTTTGTATTGGCCGGCGGTCGTGGTTCGCGTCTCATGCAATTAACCGACGTGCGCTGCAAGCCTGCGGTGTACTTCGGTGGCAAGTTCCGCATTATCGATTTTGTGCTGTCGAATTGCCTGAATTCAGGGATCCGCCGTATCGGTGTGCTGACCCAGTACAAGTCCCACAGCCTGCTGCGCCACCTGCAGCGCGGCTGGGGGTTTCTCAAATCTGAAATGAACGAATTCCTCGATCTGCTGCCGGCCCAGCAGCGCATCGACGAGCGCTCCTGGTATCGCGGTACGGCGGATGCGATTTTCCAGAATCTCGATATCGTGCAGGGCTATGGCGCCGATTACATTCTGGTGCTGGCCGGCGATCACATCTACAAAATGGATTACATGGAAATGCTGGCGCGCCACCTTGCCAGCGGTGCGCCGTGTACGGTGGGCTGCATTGAGGTCCCACTGGCGCAAGCGTCGGGCTTTGGGGTTATGGACGTTGACGCCGAACAGCGCATCACCCGTTTTCTCGAAAAGCCTGCTGCCCCGCCGTCGATGCCCGGCAAACCGGACATTGCGCTGGCGAGCATGGGTATCTATGTTTTTAACGCGCAGTACTTGTACGACGCGCTGGCTGGTGATGCCGCCTGTGCAGACTCGGAGCACGACTTCGGTCGCGATCTGATTCCCAGCGTTGTGGCGCGCGGTGATGCCCGTGCACTGTCGTTCGATAGCTGCTGTGTTGGCCTGGAACCGGGGCGAGAACCCTACTGGCGCGATGTTGGCACCATCGACGCCTATTGGGAGGCCAATATCGATCTGACCGCGACCGTGCCGGCGCTGAATCTCTACGACACCACCTGGCCGATCTGGACCTACCAGGAACAGCTGCCACCCGCCAAGTTTGTGCACAACTGGCAGAACCGGCGCGGCATGGCGCTGGAGTCCCTGGTTTCGGGCGGCTGCATTATCAGCGGGGAGTTGAGCAAGAGTCTGTTGTTTTCAAAATGCCGCGTGCATTCCTACGCGAGTGTGGCCTCATCGGTGTTGCTGCCGGAGGTTAACGTCGGTCGTGGTGTGCGTCTTAATCACTGTGTCATCGACCACGGCTGCAGCATTCCCGACGGCATGATTATCGGTGAGAACCCCGAGCACGACGCCGAACGCTTTTATGTCACTGAGCGCGGCATCACCCTGGTCACCCGACAGATGCTGGCACGCCTTAAGACCCCATGAGCGTGGCACTGCGCGTGTTGCATGTTGCCGCCGAAATCCATCCGCTGATTAAAACCGGCGGATTGGCCGATGTGGTCGGGGCATTGCCGAATGCGCTAAGCATCCGCGGCTGCGATGTGCGCTTACTGCTGCCGGGCTATGGTGAAGTACTCGCACGACTCGCAGCCGAAGGTGTATTGCAGGAACTCGGTGCGCCCCTGGGCACCTTGTTTGGCGCTTCGCGGGTGCGACTGTTGCGCGCCACCTTGCCGGGTAGTGGTGTGCCCCTGTATCTCATCGACGCACCCTGGCTTTATGAGCGCGCGGGCAATCCCTATGTGAACGAATCAGGTCTGCCGTGGGCGGATAACCATTTGCGTTTCGGTCTGCTCGGTCACGTTGCGGCACAGTTGGCTGCCGGCGCGTTGGATCCGGCGTGGCGTGCGGACGTAGTCCATGCCCACGATTGGCATGCTGCGCTGGCGCCGGTGTATCTGCGTCAGCACCCCGCGAACGCGGTGCGCAGTGTATTTACGATTCACAATCTGGCGTTTCAAGGGCGCTTCGCGCTGCACACGGCGGACGAACTCGGATTGCATCCTGGATTGTTGACTCCCGCGGCCCTGGAGTTTCACGGTGACCTGTCCTTCATGAAGGGCGCGCTGGTGCATGCCGATGCCATCACGACGGTTTCGCCGACCTATGCGCGGGAAATTCTCACGCTCGATACCGGCGAAGGCCTGGATGGTGTTCTGCGCGGGCGCGTTGCCGATCTCCACGGCATATTAAATGGTGTCGATACTGCGGTGTGGGACAGCACCCGGGATGCGGCTCTGGTCGCGCGTTATGACAGCCAGCAGGCGGTCGCGGCCAAACGCATCAACCGTCGTGCATTGCGCCAGGAATGTGGGCTGGACGACGATGATGGGCGGCCTCTGGTTGCCGTGGTCGGGCGACTGACCAGCCAAAAGGGCGTCGACCTGGTGCTCGAGGCGATGGAACACCCGGCATTGAACGCGCTGCAGTTGCTGGTGATTGGTACCGGCGAGCCGGGGTTCGAACAGGCTTTCTGCGCACTCGCCGCGCGCGCACCCGGACGTATCGCCGCACATATCACCTTTGACGAAGCGCTTTCCCATCGCGTCTTCGGCGGCGCCGATATGATACTGGTACCGTCCCGTTTCGAGCCTTGCGGGCTCACCCAGCTCTATGGTTTGCGCTATGGCACCGTGCCCGTCGTGCGCCGCGCTGGCGGACTCGCCGACACCGTGACCGACGAGACCGCCGGCGCAACGGGTAACGGCTTTGTCTTTGATTCTGCCACCGCTGCAGCCTTGGGCGCCGCACTGTTGCGCGCACTGGCTATCTATCGCAGCGACGCCAAACGTTGGCAGACCTTGATGGCGCGAGGCATGGCACAGGAAGTGTCGTGGGACGCACCAGCGGCAGCCTATCAGGCTTTGTACGAGCGCCTGCGTTAGCCCACCTTGTGCCGTAGGTCCGACTTCAGTCGGACATATTTCTAGAGCGCATCGCCAACACTCGCAGCGCAATCCTATCCCGCGATCATCGGCGAGCTGTCCAATATCTGCGAAATCGAATTGGCCGCGACTGCAGATCCGTCGTCCTGATGATGGTGCACCTTAAAGATGGCCAAGCGCAGGTGAAGCATGCGTGAGCAAACAGCGTCGGCGCGGCATTGGTTTTAACCGAGGCGGGCCAGGCCCTTCACCAGCGCATGGAGGGCACGGCCGTTGAAGGCCGGCAAAAAATGATCGACATAAGGCAGGGCCGCGCGCATCCCCGCGGCGCGCACGGTGAATGTGCTGGCGCCATACATCGGATTGATCCACACCAGGCTGCGAATCTGGCGCTTGGCCATGGCCAGTTCCTGCACGATATGGCTCGGCTGGCCGTTGTCGTAACCGTCGCTGATCACGATCAAGACCGTCGAACGGGACGAACCTTCGCGCAGCACACCACGATTTAATTCGCCTAGGGCCGCGCCGATATCGGTACCGCCGGACCAGTGCCTGACTTTGTCGCTCACTTCGCGCAGGGTTTCGTCTACCGAGCGCCTGCGCAAGCACTGGGTAATCTCGCTGACCTGGGTGCTGAAGACCAGGGTGCGGCTGGCTTTCAAGGCCTGCTGCAGGCCGAACATCAGCTGCAGTAAAAACGAATTAAAGGCGTCCATGGAGCCGCTGACGTCGCACAGCATGACGATGCGTGTTTTACGCGTCTTGCGTTTGATACGGGCCAGCTCCACCAGATCCAGACCGTGGCGCACGCTGCGACGCACCGAGCGGCGCAGATCGATGCGTGTGCCATGGCGGGCGGGTTGGGTGCGACGCGAGGGTCGTGAAGCGAGCTGACGGGCCAGCTCCCGTATGACCTGCGCCAGCGGTGGTGCGTCTGGGTCCCAGCGAGCGGCGAGATTGGCGCGCCGCGCGACGTCTTCAGCGCCGAAGGTCTCGCTCTCGGTCACCATGTCGCGATGCGCTTCGTTGGCGCGCCCGGCATCGAGCCTGCCGTGCAACAGTTCACTGTGGGCCATGATGTGATCACCGCCGTAATCGGCAACCGCGGCACCGAAGTGGGTGGCAAACAGGCGATCGAACAGGATCTCGTCGGCACGGCTGGCGGCGAGGTTGGTGCGCAGGGCCAGGCGGTAGTCGTCGGGATGGGCATAGTCGATGAGCGCCAGGGCACGAAACACGTCGATGGCGCGGGCCTGGCTGACGGGCAGACCGGCCGCGCGGGCGGCGCGGCACAGGGTGAGGGTCTGGTCGATGAGGTGGGTGGGGGCGGTCATGGCTCTAATACAAATGTCCGAATAAATTCGGACCTACAGGTCTACCGCGCGGCCTTGTAGGAGCGCATCGAGGTCGAGCTTCGACAGACGGGTGATGTCGTCGCGATATTTCAACACCACGCCGGCGGTTTCCAACACCACGTCGGGCACGATCTGGCCGATTTCCAAACCCAGCAGGGCCCGCGCCCAATCGAGGGCCTCGGCAACCCCCGGTCGTTTGTAAAAATCCACAGCGCGTAAACCCTGCATGACTCGCGTCACACCGTCAGCCAGATCACGAGGCATGCCGGGCACACGCTTCATGATGATTTCGCGCTCTTTGTCCGGGTGCGGGTAATCGATCCATAAATAGAGGCAACGGCGTTTGAGCGCGTCGTTCAGTTCACGGGTGCGGTTGGAGGTCAGGATCACGCAGGGCCGCTGCACAGCGCTGAAGGTGCCGAGCTCGGGCACGGTGATCTGATAGTCCGACAGGATCTCGAGCAGGAAAGCTTCGAATTCTTCATCGGCGCGATCGATTTCGTCGATCAGGAGCACCGCCGGGCGGGGGCCGGTATGGCGAATCGCCTTGAGCAGCGGACGCTCAAACAGGAACGCCGGCCCGAAGATCGCTGTATCAAGTTCCGTGCGGCGCGCAGCGTCGGCCTCGGCCAGACGGATATGCAGGATCTGCCGGGCGTAGTTCCATTCATAGAGCGCGGCACTGGCGTCCAGGCCTTCATAACACTGCAAACGAATGAGTGGTGTGTCCAGCGCACTGGCCAACACTTTGGCAACTTCGGTTTTGCCGACGCCAGCCTCACCCTCCAACAGAATCGGCTTGCCGAGATCAAAGGCCAGCTTGGTGGTCAGACACAGGGGACGGTCAGCGACATAGTCATGGGCGTCAAACAGGGCGGCCACATCCTCCACGCGCGCAAAGGGGTGCTGCCAGGCAAGGGGTGCTGTCATGGTGAACCTTGGGTTGAATTGGGGGCTGCGCCACGCACCTGCCTACGTGTCACGCAGATGGTCAGGGCGCCGCTGGCCGCGTTATTCTAGCGGACTACGCTTTTGTCATCCTTGCGAGGAGCCCATGACCACGTCTAAACGCCGGATGCGCGTGACTCGTCTGTATACGGGCGCCGACCAGCAGTCCCATTTTGAGGACTACGAAGTGGACATGGATGACCACGGCCCGATTGGTCATCTGTCGGCCCGCCATCCAGTCACCAGCCTGATCTTCCGCCACACCGACGCAGACTACGATTTCGACTGGCACAATGCACCCCAGCGCCAGTACATCGTCATTCTCGAAGGTGGGCTGGACGTGGAGATCGGCGACGGCACGCGGCGACGCTTCGGGCCAGGCGACATCGTGTTGGCAGAAGACACCACTGGCCAGGGCCATATCAGTCGCGCGGTGGACGGCCAGCCGCGCCGTTCGCTGTTCATCACCCTCGATTAATCCCAGCTACGACCTAGAGGAACCCCTATCCGTGAGCTCCACCATCAAGGCCATCGTGGCCAGCAAAGACGCCGCCGGCACCTTCTCAGCCGGCCTGAGCAATTTGACGCTCGCCGATCTGCCGAACGAAGACGTGCTGGTCGACATCGACTATTCGACAGTCAATTACAAAGATGGTCTGGCGGTCACCAATACTTTCCCGATCTGCAGCAAGTTCCCCATGGTGTGCGGCATCGATCTGGCCGGCACGGTGGTCGAGTCAAAATCGTCGAAATGGCAAGCGGGCGATCGCGTGCTGGTGAATGGTTATGGCTTGTCGGAGCGTCACTGGGGTGCCTACGCCCAGAAACAGCGCATCAATCCCGACTTCCTGGTGCGCATTCCCGAGGTGTTTTCCAGCGAGTTGGCGATGGCCATAGGCACGGCCGGCTATACCTCGATGCTGGCAGTCAACGCCATCCGCGATCACGGCACGCGACCGGCCGACGGGCCGGTGTTGGTGACGGGCGGTGCCGGCGGGGTAGGTTCAGTGGCCATCATGCTGCTGGCCAAGCTCGGCTTCGACGTGGTGGCCAGCACCGGCCGTCCAGAGACCGCGGACTACCTGAAAAGCCTCGGCGCCAAAGACACCATTGCCCGCAGTGAGCTCGCACGCGCGGCCAAACCACTGGAAAAAGAACAGTGGGCGGCGTGTGTCGACAGTGTCGGTTCCACGACCCTGGCCACGGTCCTCGCACAATTGCGTTACAACGGCGTCGTGGCCGCCTGTGGCCTCGCCGGTGGTGGTGATCTGCCGACCTCGGTGATGCCTTTTCTGCTGCGCAACGCGCGTCTGCAGGGCATCGATTCGGTGATGGCACCGATGGCAGCACGCCAACGTGCCTGGAACGACCTCGCCAGGCTCATCGACCCGGCGCAGTTACGCGGCATTTACAGCATCGAACCGCTGGCGCGTGTGCCGGCGCTGTGTGCCGCAATCCTGCGCGGCGAGATCCGCGGCCGCGTCGTCATCGACGTCAATCAATAATTCAAGTCACAGCAACGAAGAACAGAGAGGATCACCCCATGGGAGACGTAGTTAGCTACAGCCGCGAAGGCGATATTGCTTACATCACCGTTGATAGCCCGCCGGTCAACGCCTTGTCCTTGCCGGTACGCGCCGGATTGCAGAACTGCGTGCGCAAGTTTGTCGCTGATAAAGACGCCAAGGCTGCCATTCTGATCTGCGCCGGCCGCACCTTTATCGCCGGTGCCGACATCACGGAATTCGACAAACCGCGTCAGGACCCGTGGCTGCCGGAAGTGATCGAGGAGATGGAAGCTTCACCCAAGATCATCATCGCCGCCATCCATGGCACGGCGCTGGGTGGTGGTCTCGAAACGGCGATGGGCTGCCACTACCGTGTCGCAGTGCCGTCGGCCAAGCTCGGCTTACCGGAAGTAACGCTGGGCCTGCTGCCTGGTGCCACCGGCACCCAGCGTCTGCCACGCCTGATTGGCGCTAAAGCAGCGCTGGATGCCATGGTCAGCGGCAAGCCGATGTCGGCCAAGGCTGCTGCGGCTGGTGGTGCGGTTGACCACCTGCTCGCCGATGAAGATCTGAAAGGCGGTGCGACGGCCTATGCCAAAAAACTCATCGCCGCTGGTGCCCAGCCGCGTCGCATTCGCGATATGTCAGTTGATAAGAGCGGTGTGGATGCGGAGTTTTTCGCCAACTACCGCAAAGACGTTGCGCGTAGTGCCCGTGGCTTTTTTGCGCCGGAGCAGATCATCAAGTGTGTAGAAGCGGCCGTGACCCTGCCCTATGCCGATGCGGTGAAGCGCGAGGGCGAGTTGTTCATGGCGTGCATGACTTCGTCCCATTCACGCGCCCAGCGTCATCTGTTCTTTGCTGAACGGGCCACCGCCAAGGTGCCGGACGTGCCGGCCTCGACCAAGCTGCGCGAGATCAAAAAAGTGGCGGTGCTGGGTGGCGGCACCATGGGCGGCGGCATCGCCATGAACTTTGCCAACGTCGGCATTCAAGTGGTGCTGAAAGAAATCAACCAGGCGGCGCTCGATCGCGGCTTGGGCATTATCAAGGGCAACTACGAGAACACCTTGAAAAAGGGGCGTTTGAGCCAGGCCGAATTCGATAAATGTATGTCGCTGATCAGCGGCACGGTGGATTACAGCGGCATTGGCGATTGTGATCTGATCGTTGAAGCAGTGTTCGAGAATATGGCGCTCAAAAAAGAGATCTTTGCCGAGCTCGACAAGATAGCCAAACCTGGTGCGATCCTCGCCAGCAACACTTCGACCCTCGACATCGATGAAATCGCGGCCGCGACCAAACGCCCGCAGGACGTCATCGGCTGGCACTTTTTTGCACCCGCCAATGTCATGACTCTGCTCGAAATCGTGCGCGGTGCCAAAACCGCCCATGACGTGATTGCAACCTCCATGGCCATGGCCAAGACCATACGCAAGCAGGCGGTGCTGGTGCGCGTGTGTTTCGGCTTTGTCGGCAATCGCATGTTTTTCCCCTACGTGCGCGAAGCACAGCGCATGATCCTGGAAGGCAATGCGCCGGAGTACATCGACAAGGTCGCTTTTGATTGGGGCATGGCCATGGGCCCCAATGGTGTATCGGATCTGTCCGGTCTCGACGTGCTGGACAAGGTCAATAACGAATGGAAGGAAAAACCCAGCGACCCGGCCTATTGCCGCATGGTGGCGAAGCTGACCGAGATGGG
>JANOXY010000276.1:0-1946 GCA_031418675.1 Pseudomonadota bacterium | reverse complement strand
GGGTCAGGCAATACAGTGCCATCGATACCACCAGCAGGAAGGGGATATGCGGACCCTTGGTGAGGCTCGCCAAGGCAAACGCCAGCCACATGCCCAGCATCGCCCGCGACGCTTGCGCTGGTCGTTCGCATAGGCCAACTGCACCGGCCAGCCAGCCCGCCGTACAAAGCGCGGCGTAGAGAAAGTCGGGTCGGCCGTCGTGGCTATAGGTAAAAAACCCGACTGAGCTGACAAACAAACCCGTCCCATACAGGGCCGCGGCCGGACCATAAAACCGCGCACCCGCCCACAGCACCATGGCCGCCATTGCGAGGCCGGCCAGCAACGAGGGTACGCGACCATGCCAGGCCTCCACCTCGCCCGCGTCACCACTGACGTAGGCGGTGAGCGCGGTAAGCCAATAGCTCAAAGGCGGCTTCTTGAGCCGGGGTTCGTCGTTGAAATACGGCACGATCCAGTCGCCCCGCGCATGCATTTCGTGGGCGGTGCGCAGCACCAGAATCTCGTGCTCATCGGGCGGCAGCGAGTCTATGGCTCGCAAGCCGATCACCAGAGCCATGAGTAAAAAACCGCACACCAGCAGGCGCTGTGGGACGGTGCTGAACAAGGCGGTGAGCGCAGTCATGGCGATGCTGTGACGTCTCGCGCTGCTGGCCGGGCCGGTGTGCCCTGCGCCCCGGTCTGCAGCAGTCGCTCCAGATCGCCCCGTGCTGCAGCCACCAGCGACAACAGCGCCGCCAGCAAATAGCCGAACACCGCGCCCAAACGCAGGCGCTTGGCCAAGGGCACCGTGGCGAGCGCCGCGCTCAGAAAGACCCAAACATTATGCAAAACGGTTTCCACGAACCGCACCTATCCGCAACCATGGGGCCATGGAGTATCGCATGGGGACGACAGTTACTGAGCTTGGGCACCCCCGCTAGACCCGACATACGCGGTGTTCGCGAGGCGCAGCGTGCCTAAAAAAAGCGGGCCAGTTCGACCTGCACATAGTCATCGCGACGCAGGCCATAGAACACATCCCTCCGTGCGATATTGGTCAGCAGGCGCAGTTCCAATTCCAGTCGCCAATGGTCGCCAAAGCGACGGCTCGCTTCGACATTAAAAAACTCGCCGCCGTTTTGCACATCAACCACCACGCCACTCAAGACCTGGCTGTCGGCAGCGTCGTTAGCCGCTAGCCGTGAGCCGACAAACACGTCGTGATTGAAGGGCGTGATGGCGCGATCACCACGCTCGTCATAGTGGAATTCACTGAGCAAGCCCAGATCAAACGCCGAACCGAACACCCCGACCAGGGTGTACTCAAAACCACCGACAGCCGCAGCGAAGGTTCTGCCTTGCCCGCTGCGCCGCAGGACCTCCAACTTAAAAGCGCAACTGCCGACGGTCGCCTGCAGATCGAGACTGCTCTGGTGGATGATGTCGTAGTTGGGTCGCAGCTCAGGCCGGCGGTTCGGACTCGCTGCCAGTATCAGCCTGGGCTCACGACTGGTACCCCAGAAATGCGCGAGCCCGATGTCGAAGCGCCCCCAGCTATGGGCATAACGCAGCGCATAGTCGACGTGTTTGTTACCGGCCGGCGACACATAACGCGGACTATCAACATCGATCGGAAACGGTGCTTGAAAGCGGCCGTCACGGCCGGCAAAACTGCGCTCGCGAAAACCCGGCAAAACGAACAAGTCCACAGTGCCCCAGGTTCGTTTCAGCGCCAGATTCACCATCGGCTGCCCAAGTTTGTCCTCGGTATCGATGTTCTCAATCAAATCCGTCTGATTCACGATGTCGACCAGATGATTTGACTCCGCCACGCCCCAGAACACGCGACGCACGCCCACCCGCACTTCCCACAGGCGCGCCGCATGTACGTAGGTCAATTCGCGGATATCAACATGGGAGCGCCGACTATCGTTCTGATCCAGCCGCGCAAAGGGCACCCACAG
>JANOXY010000275.1:0-2692 GCA_031418675.1 Pseudomonadota bacterium | reverse complement strand
ATCCACGCTGCCCGAGTATGAGTTGCGGCGGGCTTCTGCCCAGCAGGAGGCAAGCGGGTACAATAAATCGAAAGTACACAAACAGTTTGTGTCCAACTTGCCGTGACGGGCGTCGCTATCCCTGGTCAGACCCACTATTGGTGTAAACCGCGAAGGTTTTCGACGATTCTCTGAAGCAACCTATGCAGGGGCGCGATGATCAAGGAGGTCCAGGACCATGCCCCGTACTGCCAGTGGAACTAAAAGAGCGACCGCCCCAACATGTTATCGGCCAGATTACACCTGCTTGGAAATTGATACTGCAGATAGCCACCCCTCAAGGGGACTGCCGAGAGGTCGCATGAGTACCACGATCGAGCCCCGTTTAAACTGGGTTACCACCTCAGCACCGAAATCTAACCGATCTATTGAGCGCTCGCCATCGAGAAGGATGGCGTGCTCACAAGCAGTACAGCTGGCGATGCCGAACTGAAGCTTCGGCTGCTCGACCTCGCGCGCCAACCTTGCACGAGCCATTCGGGGTGGTGCCACAACGGGCAGCATAGCTTGTGGTACAGTCTGCGCAGTGAGTGGTGGAATTTCAGCAGGGCTGCTCGCATACTGCCTGCTGCCGAAGCCACCGACCTCGTTTGTCAGATCAATGTTGGCCGCCGTTAAACAGCCAAAGAACGAGCATGATCATGCCGTTGATCCACCAGATTGCGTCGCTGCCTTCGCCCTGGCGGCGTCAGCCACTCATCTGGTTCCGACATCGCTAAACCACCTATCTAGGCTCTCAACTCAGCTGCATCGCCCCGACTGCGCTTGGTTCCGATTGGAACCCCTGAATAGCGGTCGGGCCCGCACACTCGGCAGTCGGGATTACGCTCGACGCTCAACCACACCGATTGGAAAGCGTATCGGCAGGCGGCATCAACCATGACTTTCGGAAACAGCGAGTAGACGACCCCTGCCGATGGCAACGACCGAGCGCCGCGATTCCAGAGTCTGAAACTGCCGCCCGTACTGTTCGGGTCGCGGGGACGTGCGCTGACAGCACCGACGGTACGATCTTCACGCCCGCCGCCGACATTAGACGGATGTCAGAGGCCAGATCCGGCTCGGCTTTCAGCCGTTGAGTACAGTAGTTCTTCTCCCGCGCCATTGGTCTTCCGACGCCGATAGCGAACCGCGCTGCGCCCGCGTAGCATTTGAGGTACGATATCAGGCCCGGCGCCGGAATAATAGGCTCGCGCCCCCAGAATTGTTCCACGTCAGTTTCATATGCTTGTCGACTTTACGTAGCAATCGACGATTACAGATCCAACTCATCTTTGGTCAATTGGATTTGTATCAGAGCGCGTATTGTTGCCTGAATAATCGAGAGGAAGAAAATGCCATTGGTAATCGTCGGCACCCGTCTGCGTATCGGAGCGGAAGTGATCCAAACGGCCGTGTTGAAGTCCATCGGCATGAGCAAGCAGATGGTTAGCAGTTGGGAAAGAGGGCGCGCCGAAATCCTGTCGACCCACCTAATAGCGTAGGGAGCGCTGCAACGCGTGGATCTCACGTGGTTGCTCATGGGCAGTCGCTAACCCTAAAGTCTTGCTTTAACGATGCAAAATGCGTGCTCGTCAGGTTTGGTCGAGCGCGCATCATCCTCAAGGAAGGAGTCCAACAGTGACGAGGAAGAAGGGCCGTCGCGAGATGAAGGTTGCAGTTGGCCTTGCTGCCGTGGGCTCTCGCGCCGCTGGCTCTGGCCTCACGCTACATGCGAAGGTTCGACATAAGCTAGTCCTTTTGAACGCCGCTCCTGGCACTTCGGAAACAAATACCACCGCCGAGCGTCTACAATCCGCGTTGCCAACATTCGCCGAAGAGCTGGATCGGATAGTGGCGTGGGCGAAAGCACACCTGCTCGCCAAAAATCTACCTGACCGGCCGGGAACGATCATCGCCGATGCCGACAATTCCTGGCACTGGCCCGCCGCAAAAGAAATAGAAAGCGTTCTTGGGAAGCGACTGCCAGGTCGTGTCGAAAGCGCGTTCGCGTTCGCCATGGGCGAGGAGGAGACCCAAGCTTGGTTCGCTGTTAGGATTCTTGAGGAGGCGAACTACCTACGGCAAGCCAAGGCAGCAACATCCGAAAACGGGATGCTGCAAGCATCATTTAAGCTCGGGCGGTTAGGGGAGCGTCGCTGGTGGAAAGAGAAGCATGAGCGTGCTGCTGAAATTGGACATAAAACGCAAGCTGATCGCCGAACGGGGCAAAGGGCAGCTACCAAAGCCAATCAAGAACTTGCAGCCATAAAGCACGCTGAAATCATCAAAGCGGCCAAGCAAATTTGGGCAGATAAAAAAACTCTGCGAGGCAAGTACACAGAGACGGCGCAGGAGCTGCTCACCACCGCCGGGACAAATAGCGTCATCATCAAATACAGCAAGCAGTCGATACGCAAGATTCTGAGTGCCGCCGATAGGGCTGGTCACCTTCTAAAATAAATTTATGCACCGCTGGTAGAGCTCGAAGAACTTTACCTAACGCCACCGTGCACCGTTCCCGTCGATGCAACCTGCGTCGAGGGAAACAGGATGACGGACAAGAACCCAAGGTTCATCAGACCGGTCGATGTGGTGGCACAAGCCGCCGCCGACGCGCGACTTGATGGGCCAAACACGCACATCCCTACGACAACCGATGTCGGCCACGGTC
>JANOXY010000274.1:0-3648 GCA_031418675.1 Pseudomonadota bacterium | reverse complement strand
ATGAAGATGCCGAACAAAAACTGGCGCTGAGCGATGCTGCTGCAAGTGTAAACCTGACACTGTCGCCGGCTGCCGATGGTTTGCGCACGGCGTCTACTGCCACCTGGTTTGCCGGTGTCGCGGACGGCGAAAAAAAGCGCGAATTCATTTTGAATTGTGCGACCTGTCATGAAGTTGCGGCCACCCGCATCATGAAAAACGGCGTGCCCCGTGATCATGCCAAGTGGCTGGAAGCGTTCAAGCTCATGAAGGCTATCGATCTTTATGCCGTGATTCCGCCGGATTTTGATTTCGAGATCTATTCATCCTGGTTGGCTGAACAATTCACGGCTGAAAAAATTGCTCACATAGCGCCGCAAGCCACGGCATCTGCCGCAGCGCAAAGCCGCTTGGTGTCGATTACCGAGTATCCCGTGCCACTCGCCAATGAATTGCCCCACGACCTGGTGGTAGGGCCCGATCACCGCATCTGGATCACGGCGTTCTGGAACAGCCAGATGTGGGCGATGGATGCCGATAGCGGTGCATTCGAATCCTATGAGGTCAACGACGCACCGGGCACGGTCGCCCAGGTGCGGGCGCTTGAGTTTGCCCGCGATGGTCGTTTGTGGATGGTTAATGGTGGCACCTCGTCAGTGGTGCGTCTGGATCCCAAAACGCGCAAGTTCGAAACCTTCAAAATCGGCATGTATCCCCATGACATGGTCATCGACAGCCACGGCGATATCTGGGTCAATGACTATTTCGCCAAACAGGAACGCATCGCGCGCCTGAATAGCCGCAGCGGTGAAGTCAGCCATTTCCCGCTGCCTTCGGCGCAATTGCCGGCCAGCGCCGGTGTGCCGCTACCCTATGGTTTGCAAGTTGATGCCAAGGACAGACTGTGGAGTTCGCAATTGGCCGCCAATACCCTGGCCCGTTATGACATCGCCAGCGGCGCAGCGAAGCTCTACACCATGCCGGACGCTAACGCTGGCCCGCGCCGCACGGCGGTAGGCAAGGATGGTCGCATCTGGATCCCACAATACAATACCGGCCGCTTGAGCAGCTTCGATCCGGACACCGAGCGTTTTGAAACTTACGACACAGGTTTGGGCGCGGCCGGCATCTATGACGTTGCTGTCGATCCGCGCAATGGTGATGTGTGGTTGGCGGCAGCGCTGGCGTCGGAGCTCATTCACTTCGACGTGCGCACTCACGTCTTCACCCACTATCCGTTACCGACAGAGCCGGCTTATATGCGGCATTTGGCCATCGATACTGAAACGGGCGATGTGTGGAGCGCGTATTCGTCGCTGCCGACCGCCGTTCCGAAGGTAGTGCGACTGCGCTGGCGCTGAACTGCACGTGGCGCGCGAGGAGCTAAGCGCGTGCAGCATGGCACATGCTGCGGCATCGTTACCTAAACAACGGCGTTTAAGGGCGGCTCTTGTTTCGCGCTGAGTGCATCGAGCGTATCGCCGACGAGGGCCGGCAGTGGCGTACGGGTGGCATCGGTTTGGGCAATGCCCTCCGCGGCGGTTGTGATCACCGACTGAAAGAGCTTCAGCTTCAGCGCAAAACCCGCGGCTGGCGGCTCGCCCGCCTTGTCGCTGGGTAGCGGGCGCTTCAGCCTGTCCACCAAGCCTTTCAGAAACCCGTCTATGGTATCGAGTGCTTGGTGTATGCCCTGCGCATGAGCGCTGTGGGCGTCGGCATGCGCACCGGGTAGGCCGACCTCGGCCTCGAGCTGCGCCGGCCCGCTGGGTGGTGTGTCGTCGGCAGGGGCCGGTGCGAGGGGTGAGGGATTTACACCAGAGGGCGCAGCGTCGGATGCGGGCGCGGCGCGTTCCACCGGCGTTGCGGGCGATAGCGCTGGCAGTGCCGGTTTCACCAGCGAGGAATAGGTCAGGGTCTCCTGGAAGTTCATGTCGACGGCGGCGTTTGCGAGTTGCGCACCATCCATGTTGAAGCGCTCGGCGGTTGCAAACGCGTCGTTGACCTTGCCGTTAAAAAAATCTTGGGCGATTGCGCTGACTTGCTCGAGAACACCGCCAATGGCGCGCATCTCGTCAGCGTTCAGGTCGCCGTTGATCACAAAGGAGACCTTGCTGGATTCGCTGGATTCGAGGCCGAACTGTGACACGAGTGTGTCGCCGCTCTGAAACTCGTTGGATGCAAGCGTGGCTGACACCTGGTTTTTGATCTTGATCTGAACGGTGTCCCCCTGTTGGGTGGTGAGAAACAGGGAGGCATCACCGGAGCGCTGAAAGCGAAACGCGGCGGCGTTGGGCCCCGCCTGGTCTGGACTGTTACTGGCCTGTTTAGGCGGCCGTGCCGGTGGAGTCTCGAGGACGGCATCGGGCTGTAATGTTGCGCTTTGGTTTCTAAGCGCCGAGTCGCTTAGCTGTGACGTGGGCGACCCGCCCGTCCGGTTCGCATCAGTGAGCGACTCGCCGGCAACCTTGACTTGCTGGAAAAGCCGGGCGCTTGCGCCAGTGAAGGCCGTGGTGTTGATCGATTCCATGACAATTTCCTACTACGACGGACGAACCGATAAAAGTGGTGGGAATATGACGGCCGCTGGTCGCAAAGCTTTAGTGCCGGGCACGAATAGGGCTTGTCGTCGGTCTTTGCGCACCCAACAATGGGCGACACTCATCCATGGAAAACTGTATGGCCACGTTTGCGACTTCTGCCGCTCAAGCTCCCGCTTCGGATATCGACGCGCTGGTGGTTGGCGCCGGTTTTGCCGGTTTGTACATGCTTCACCGGCTGCGCGGCATGGGTTTGTCGGCGCGTGTCATCGAGGCTGGGGCCGGGGTCGGCGGCACCTGGTATTGGAATCGTTACCCCGGCGCACGATGTGACGTCGAGAGCGTGGAATATTCCTACGGCTTTTCCGAAGAGCTGCAGCAGCAATGGCAATGGAGCGAGCGTTTTGCCGGCCAGCCCGAAATCCTGCGCTATCTGGAACATGTCGCTGAACGCTTCGGGCTTTATCCCGATATCCAGTTTAATACGCGGGTACTGGCGGCCCACTTCGACGCAGCGTCGGCGCGTTGGCACGTAAACACTGACGACGGCGCCTACCGTGCGCGTTATTGCGTGATGGCGACCGGCTGCCTGTCTTCGGCCAATAAACCCGACATGCCCGGTCTGGCGGATTATCGCGGCCGGGTGCTGTACACCAGCCATTGGCCGCACGAGGAGGTCAGTTTCGCCGGGCAGCGGGTCGGCCTGATCGGCACCGGCTCGTCGGGCATCCAGGCCACGCCAGAGATCGCCAAGCAGGCAGCCCATCTCTACGTTTTTCAGCGCACTGCCAACTGGTCGGTGCCGGCGCGCAATACGCCTATCGAGACGGCGCAGGTAAAGGCCGTAAAAAGCGACTACCGGGGTTTTCGCGCCCGTCAGCGCAAACTCGGCGCGGCCTGCCACCTGCCACCCAATAAACAATCGGCGCTGGCCATCGAGGCCGATGAACGCAATCGTATCTATGAACACTGGTGGGCGCTCGGTGGGCTGTCCTTCCTCGGTGCGTTTGGCGATTTGATTTTTGATCAAAGGGCTAACGATACGGCGGCTGAGTTTATCCGCGCCAAAATCAAGGCCACGGTGCGCGACCCGGCCGTGGCGGCCAAACTGATCCCCGAACATGCCCTGGGC
>JANOXY010000273.1:0-8288 GCA_031418675.1 Pseudomonadota bacterium | reverse complement strand
CAGTGCCGCCCACGCCACCCGTCTCGACGAAAGCAGAGAAGCTGCAGGGTCGCGCGGTGGGCGGCGCATAAGATCATCTTCCTCGCGTTCGGCTTCAAACACGATTGAACAAGCGGGATCGATCACCATCTCGAGAAAGGCGATGAGGATAGGCGTGAGCATTAGCGGCAGTCCCAGCATGAGTGGGAGCAGCGCGAGGCCAGCAATGGGGATATGCACCGCGACGATAAATTCGATGGCCTTGCGCAGGTTGTCATAAATGCGGCGACCGAGCCGAATGGTTTGCACAATGGAGCTGAAATCGTCGTCGAGCAGCACGATGGCCGATGCTTCGCGCGCGACGTCGGTGCCACGCCCGCCCATGGCGATGCCGATGTGCGCGGCTTTGATGGCGGGTGCATCGTTAACACCGTCGCCGGTCATCGCGACTACCTCGCCATTTGTTTTAAGGCTCTGCACGATTCTGAGTTTCTGATTCGGGCGGATCCGCGCGAACACAGCGGTCGACATGACGAGCGCAGCGAGCTGCTGATCGGATAGTCCATCAATATCATCACCGGACAAAACCTGAGCCGCGTCGATTCCTGCCTGCGCAGCGATGGCGCAGGCCGTCTGCGGGTAATCGCCGGTGACCATCACCACGCGGATGCCTGCGCTTCGGCATTCGGCCACGGCCTCGGGGACATTGGCGCGTAGCGGATCAGCAAAACCGATCAGCCCCACGTATTGAAACACTAGATCAAGGGGTGACTCGGGCAGCACAAGGTCCGTCCCGGTACTGGTCAGGGATGCCTGGGCGACGCCTAGTACACGAACACCGTCGCGCGCCAGGACGTCGACCGCGGCGCGAATGCGGGCGGCCTCCGCCGCGGGCAGGCGACACAGCGTGGTAATCGCTTCGATCCCACCCTTGGCATAGGCTGTTGTGCACGCTGGGTCTTCGTGTGTGTAGATATTCGTCACCACCGGCAACTCCGCCCTCAAACCATAGGCGCGAATGAGCTCGGGCTCACGGCCCGTGGACACCACGGGGGCGCTGTGTTTCGCCGCGAGTTCGTGCACTGCCAGGTCCATGGGATCCGTTGGCTCGCGAGCGCAGGCCAGACGCGCAACTTTCAAGGTAGTCAGCACATCGGCGGTTAATGGCCCGCCCGTCGCCCTATCCCACCGGGCATCGGTGCCGACCAGCGACGCGACTGTCATTCGATTCTCAGTGAGGGTGCCGGTCTTGTCGGTGCACAACACTGTCGTTGCGCCCAGCGTCTCGATGGCTGCGGCGCGACGCGTCAGCACCCGCGCCTGGGAAATGCGCCAGGCACCCATCGCCATGAACACCGTCATGACCACGGGAAACTCCTCGGGCAGCAGGGACATGCCGAGCGCGATCCCGCTCAGCGTTGCCTCTAACCATGACCCGCGGAGTAAACCAAAGAGGAGAACCGCCAATCCACCGGCGATCACGCCGATCAAGGCGAACGCTCGCACGACGGACTGCAGTTGAACCTGCAGGCGGGGTTGCTCTATCTCTATGGTGCGCAGGGCATGGCCAATGATGCCCATCTGGGTACGACTGCCGGTCGCGTCGACACGCGCCACGCCCTGTCCACGGGTCACGAGCGTACCGGCAAAAACCTGCACCAAATTTTCAGCACCAGGCGTAGATGCGGTACTCGCGCCGGCGCTATTCACGCCATCCCCGGCCGCCAATTTCTGCACCGGGAGAGATTCACCCGTGAGCAGCGATTCATCGAGCAAGAGGTCTTGCGCAGACAGCAGTGTGGCATCGGCAGCCACCCGGTCGCCTTCTGCGATCAGCAGAATGTCGCCGCACACAACTTCCCGACCGGCGATAGACACTCTCGCGCCGCCACGGATCACCCGTGCCCGCGGACTGGCGAGATTGCGCAGCGCCTCCAGCACCCGTTCACTACGGGACTCTTGGACGATGGTGATCGTGACGGAGAATGATGCAAAGAGCAGCAGCAGCATTGCTTCCAGGCGATCACCAAGCAGCAGATAAACAACACCACCACCCAGCAGCAGCATGAACATCGGCTGGCGCAAGACCTCGGCGATGATGCGCAGATAACCACGCCGATCGGGTGTCGGTAGTTCATTGAAGCCGTCGCGCTGCAGGCGGACTGCTGCTTCAGTGCTGGTCAGGCCGACAATGGAATCCTGCGTCGCCATCAGTTAGTCATAGCAGACCCAAGCGTCGGTGTCGTAACAAGCGCTGGCGGGGCCGCAGGCGCCTCAGTTTTCATCACTGTGAGGGCCGTCGGCCGCGACCGTGCCTGGTTAGATGCGGTCTGGTTCGAGGGTCACGGCGTAATCGCAACCTTCAGCACCCCATCGCGCTGATGACCAAACAGGTCGTAAGCCTGCTCAATATCATCGAGTTTAAAACGATGGGTCACCATCGCACTCAAATCGACCCGACCCGACTGGATCGCGGCTATCAAGCGACGCATGCGTTCTTTGCCGCCCGGACACAGACTCGTGACGATCTGGTGATTGCCGAGCCCAGCCGCAAATGCGCTCATCGGAATGGTGAGATCCGACGAATACACGCCCAGACTCGACAGGGTGCCGCCCGGTCGCAACACGCGCAAACAGGCTTCGAAGGTGGCCTGGGTGCCCAAAGCCTCAATCGCGACGTCCACACCACGCCCGGCGGTGAGGCGCATGATTTCTTCAATCGGATCCATGCGACTGCTGTCGATGACGTAATCCGCGCCCAATCGACGCGCCATCTCGAGTCGGTTAGCCAGGCGGTCAACACCGATCACGGTGGTTGCTCCGCTGAGTTTGGCGCCGGCGGTGGCGCACAGCCCAATGGGGCCCTGGGCGAATACGGCCACGACGTCACCGATGCGGATGCTGGCGCGCTCAGCACCACTGAAGCCAGTCGACATGATGTCGGGACACATCAGTACCTGCTCGTCGCTGAGTTCGTCAGGCACGGCGGCAAGATTGGCCATCGCGTCGGGTACCAGCACGTACTCCGCCTGACAACCATCGATAGTGTTTCCGAACTTCCAACCGCCAATCGCCTGCCAACCGTGGGCGGTACCGGCCCCGTCCTGGGAACCACAACCGGCCTGGCAGGCGTTGCTCCAACCGCTGGGCGTAATCGCGCCGGCAATGACACGCTGGCCTTCACGGTAGCCCTGCACCGCCGAGCCCAGCTTGGTAATGATGCCGACCGGCTCATGGCCAACCGTCAGTCCGCGCGCGACCGGATACTCGCCTTTTAATATGTGCACATCGGTGCCACAGATGGTGGTGGTGGTCACCTTGATCAGTGCATCGAGCGGGCCGACATCGGGGATGCGCTTGTCTTCAAGCACGATGCGTCCGGGTTCGACGAATATTGCAGCCTTCATCATCGTCATGCGATAGCTCCTCAGGTTCAGTGCAAGAGTGACAAGTATAGGGTGTTAACTCAGCCCATCACGCGGGCAGCGCGGATGTTTTGACCTCCATCAGCAGCGGCGGCTGTTTGGAGCGGCTGCGAACCTGTGATCGGTGAGGGAATTTCCGACTGAAGTCGGACCTACGGGCGGATTCGCCTGGGTGCGGTTTCGGTAAGACCGCTTAGCTTGGACGCCCAAGCTTGGCGCTCTCGATCAGCAGGACGGCTGCGACCACCAGCGCAACACCGAGCAATTGGCTGTGGCCGAGGCGCTGATCGAGCAGCAGGAAACCAAGCAAGACGCTGGTCACCGGCTCGATATTCATGAGCAAGGAGGCCTTCACCGGTCCGATTTCCGCAAACACCACAAACAAGGTGACGATGCCAAACGAATAGAACAGGGGAGCGGTCAGGAAGGCCAGCCACGCCACCGGCGTGTGAGGTAGTTGCACACCACCGTGCACGAGCGCGACGACAGTAAAAATTGTGATGGCGGCAGCCAGCATGTGCAAGGTGATGGGCCGCGAGTCGCCGCTGCCACGCACCCGTGCGCTCATAGTCATGACGATTGTCACACCGACGGCACCCGCCAGGCACAGCGTGATGCCCAAACGGTGCAGGGGTGCGCCGAATACATCCAGCGCGAGCAGGATGCCGGCGAAAGCGATCAGCAAAGCGGCGGCGGTGCGCGCACTAAAAGCCTGTCGCCCGCTCCACCATTCGATCAACGCCACCAGGATTGGAAAGGTATAAAAAGTCGCCACCACCAGACCGACCGGCAGGTACTGGATGGCAACCAGGACACCGTAGGAGTAGCTGGCGAACACACAGCCGATCAACAAAGCACCGCGCCGCTGCTGCGGTGGTAGGACGCGCGGCACAGCACGTGCTACCAGCAGCACATAGAGCAAGATAAAAGCTGTACACGAACGCGCCAACAACACCGCTAAAGGTGTGGCACCACCACGGTAAGCCAACGCCGCAAGACTGGTGTTAGTGGCAAAGGCGATCCCGACCGCAAGCGCCATAACGACACCGCGCCAGGGCGTAGGGGCCGGCGCGCTGGACGGCTTAGTGTTCATGGGTGCGGAAGTATACAAGCGCCGATCGACGCGCCCGTATTCCCCGTTGGGGATGGGATGGCGCGACGCGCGTTGCTGGAATCATTCAAAAAATAGTGTGTGAAAGATTGCACTGTGCCCTGGAGCCTATGGTTCGATCGCCAATTCATGGAGTACGCCGGCGACCCACCGCGTTGGACGACGAGACCGGAATGGATATCGCGTCACATTTTCAGTTCGACCCAACGAAAGCCGGCTACGGTAGCTGATCGAAATCAGTTCGGCGCTGCGTGAACGTGAAAGATTTGTCTCCGAGGCGTGTGCCGATATGCCCCCCGCATTCGCCAGCCTGGTAACAGTCGATGCGGCCGAACAGACGCAGCGGATTGCTTCGACAAATGTTGAGTTTCTCATGAAACGATTCCTCGCGGTCAGCGCCAGGCGTCGTCCGGCAACAACACGTAGCGCTGCGTGCATCTGTCTTACGCTCGGACTGGGTCGCCGAAGGCAACGACGCAAGACTCAATCTGACCCGCACGGTAGTGGCCTCGGCAAGGGATTAATCGTGAAAGGTTTCATCACAGCAGGTATTGATATGTTGAGAGAAAAATTCGCACTTCGTCACCTGATCTTGAGTGCAGCCTGCGGCTTGCTGGCCGCGCAGCCGGTCTGTGCGGCGCCACCAGCCGGGCGTTTGCTCGCGGCGCAAAGCGGACAGTGCCACGGGGCCAATGGCAATGGGCCCGGTTTCGAAAACATCGCCGGCGAGTCCGCCGGTGAGCTCTATCACGAACTGCTCGAAATGAAATACCGCACGCGCATAGAGAACATCATGGACCGACAGGCACGTGGCTATAGCGACGCACAACTACTCAGCATCGCCAAATACCTTGCCCGCCAACCCGGCAGTGGCGATTGATAACAGCGGAGACCTGATATGCAGCACATTAGTCGCAGAACTTTTCTCAAGAGCACGGGCATGGCGCTCACCGCGCTGGCTTTGCCACCCACCCTCCGCGCCGCCGTCGCACCGCGGGTAGTGGTAGTGGGTGGTGGCTTCGGCGGTGCGACGGTAGCCAAGTATTTGCGCCTATGGGGCGGCAATGTGCAGGTCACGCTGGTTGAACCCAACGCCCAGCATATCGCTTGCATCCTGTCCAACCTGGTGGTGACTGGCACTCTGCCCATGAGCCGTATCACGCTCGATTACGCCGCGCTCAAGACTGGCTACGGTGTGAAAGTGCTGCAGGGCCGGGCAAGCGCGCTTGATCCCGCGGGCAATCGGCTCACCGTTACCACCGCAGCTGGCCATCGAACACTGCAATACGATCACCTGGTGCTGGCGCCAGGCGTCGATTTTGCGCCTCCGCCGGCGGGTAAGTGGAATCAGAATCAGACGCCCCATGCCTGGCAGGCCGGTGCGCAGACTACGCTGCTCAAGAACCAGCTGGCGGCCATGCGCAACAATGATCAGTTCGTAATGACCGTGCCAAAAGCGCCCTATCGTTGCCCGCCTGGGCCCTATGAACGTGCCTGCGTGGTGGCCGACTACCTGAAGCGCACAAAACGGCGCGGTGCAACCGTCGTCGTGCTGGATGCCAATCCAGATATTCAGGCCGAGCCTATGGCATTCAACCATGCCTTCAACGTCACCCACGCCGGCGTCATCGTCTATGTGCCGCACGCCGAGGTCCAATCGTTGGACTCCGCGACACACAGCATCGTCACCAGCGCCATGAGCGTGAGTCACGCCAAGGTCCTCAATTACATACCTACTCATCGCGCGGCTGGCATCGCCGCCGCTTTGGGCGTCAATCCGAGCGGCTTTGTGCCGGTGCATCCACTCAGTTATGTCGTCGCCGGACATGCCAATGTGCATGTCATCGGCGACTCCTGCGCCGTACCAGCCAGCGATGGTAAGGCCGTGCCTAAATCCGGCCACATGGCCAACGCCGAAGCCAAGGTCTGCGCCGACGCCATATTGCGCACTCTGAATGGCGACGCGCTGGATACCAATATCGCGACCAGTTCAGCCTGCTACAGCCCTATCACGTCCAAAACAGCGTCCTGGTTGTCGGCCAACTTCGTTTACGGTGACATCTTTGATGCCAAGGGCGCGGTCAAGGGTAAGGGTATGCGGCGTGTGGATCTCGGCGAGGCACCGGCGAGCCAGATCAATCGGGACAGCTATAAGGACATGTTCACCTGGGCGGATAGTCTTTTTGCCGATAGCTTTATTTGATGGCGGTGCTGCAGCAGCTGGGAAACTGTCCCTGCCGACGATAGGCCCACACCTGTTTGTCGCAGAGGAATTTAAGGGGATCGATGAATAACCGTGTGAGCACTGCGCCCCCAAATTTGTATGGATTTAGCGTTTGAAACTGAGCCGTGCGGCGGGTTGTGCAGTGCTGGTGGCGAGTTGCGACTGCGTGAACAGGATCTGTATGTAGTTGTAGAAAAAAGGTGCTTAACCGAGTACATAAACCTCGACACCGCGTTCTTTCAAATGTTTGACCGTGACTGCGACGTCGACGGGTCTCACCCCACGTTTGAATAATGATCCCCAGCGGCCCGATAGCACGATGGCATTGACTTCAAACGTCTTGATCAAACGTGGCACCTGCTCGTTGAATTTATGGCAATGGGCGCGCGTTGCTGTGTACTGGCTGAAAATCAGCGGGCAAGCTGAAGCGTTATATTGCAGCACAGTGTTAGGGCTGGGCGCATAGCTCAGATAACAATCCGCGCTCCACCATTGCCGGTAAAGCTGCTTATCGGTCTTGCAGCAGCTCCCTTCGCGCAAACCCCACCGAGGGCGATCCAAACCTAAGTGCAAGGCCGCGGTGTCTCCCGAATCTGTGCGCGAATTGCGTTACATAAAATTCAGTTCGATGTGGGATGCATAACACTTACCAAGTTGTGCTTCCACCTCGTTGCCCAGTTCGGCACAATGCAATCCACGTTCACCAGCGAGTACCGACCATGCCCCGTCACGCCGACTGGTATTTCGATTTTATTTCGCCCTTTGCTTATCTGCAGTTCAAACATTTCCATCGCTTGCCGACTGATCTCGAAATCACCCTGAAGCCCGTGCTATTTGCTGGCTTGCTTGGCCATTGGGAGCACAAGGGCCCAGCCGAGATTCCAGCCAAGCGGATCCAGACCTATCGCCATACCCATTGGCTGGCAAAGAAGCTCGGTGTGCCGTTCAAGACACCACCGGCTCATCCGTTTAATCCCTTGCGTGTACTCAGGCTGGCCTGCTCGCTGGATAGCGACCATGCGGTAGTTGAAGCGCTTTTCAATTTTGTTTGGGGCAGCGGTGGCAATGTGGATGACGACGAAGCCCTGGGTAGGATCGCAGCTCGCTTTGGCGTGACGGATCTCGCGGCGACGATTAATCAGGACCAGGTCAAGGCGACGCTGCGTGGCAATACTGAGGAGGCTATCGCCCGCGGTGTGTACGGCGTGCCGACGTTCGCGATCGACAACGAATTGTTCTGGGGATTCGACAGCACCGAGATGTTGCTCGACTTTCTGGCCGACCCGATGTTTATGCAAAGCGCGGAAATGCAGCGCCTGGCGCATCTGCCGAGTGCAGCGACGCGGCGGGTGTGAGTGTGCGGCGTGAGTGTGCGAATGAATTCGCACCTACGAAGAACCCCAATTGCGCTGGTCGATGCGACCTTGATGGAAAGTGCGAATAAATTCGCACCTACGAAGAACCCCAATCACGCTGGTGGATGCGGCCTTGATGGAAAGTGCGAATGAATTCGCACCTACGAGGAACCCCAATTGCGCTGGTCGATCCG
>JANOXY010000272.1:0-2104 GCA_031418675.1 Pseudomonadota bacterium | reverse complement strand
CGTCGTTTTTAGAAGCGCGCCTGCCCGATGGCCGGCCGGCGCGGCGCGAAACCGACACCTTTGACACCTTCTTCGAGTCATCCTGGTACTTCACCCGCTTTACCTGCGCCGACAGCACCACCGGCATGGTCGATGAGCGCGCCGACTACTGGATGCCCGTGGATATCTATATCGGCGGCATCGAGCACGCGGTATTGCACCTGTTGTACGCGCGGTTCTTTCACAAGGCCATGCGCGATGCGGGCCTGGTCAAATCCGATGAGCCCTTCAAGCGCTTGCTCACCCAGGGCATGGTGTGCAAAGAGACCTATTTCCGCGAGGGCAGCAACGGCCGCAAGCAATACTTCAACCCCGAACAGGTCGAGGTGGTGCTGGATGCCAAAGGCCGTGCGGTATCGGCGCGCGCCAAGTCCGATGACCAACCGGTCACCATCGGCCCGGTCGAAAAGATGTCGAAGTCGAAGAACAACGGTGTTGATCCACAAACCCTCATTACCCGCTATGGCGCGGACACGGTGCGGCTCTACACCATGTTTGCCGCGCCGCCCGATCAGTCATTGGAATGGTCTGATTCAGCGGTTGAAGGGCAGTACCGCTTCCTGAAATCCCTGTGGCGCCAGGTCACCGAACACGCAGCCAAGGCGGCGCCCGCAGCTACCGGCAGCATGGACGAGGACCTCAAGACCCTGCGGCGCCATATTCACGAAACCATCGTCAAAGTGAGCGACGACGTCAGCCGACGCTACAAATTTAATACCGCCATTGCCGCCGTGATGGAACTCCTCAATCACCTGTCACGCATGACTACCCAAACCGCAAGCGCTCACACCGTGCGCCAGGAAGGTCTCGAAACGGTGGTGTTGTTGCTGGCGCCGATCGTGCCGCATATCACGGCAGTACTGTGGCAAGCGCTCGGTCACAGCGACGATTTGAGCCTGGCTGCCTGGCCCAAGGCCGACAGCCAAGCGCTGACACGCGATGAAGTCGACATGGTGGTGCAGGTCAATGGTCGTAAACGTGCTTTGGTGCGAGTCGCTACCCAGGCCGACAAAGCCACCTGCGAGACCTTGGCCCTGGCCGACGACAACGTGCAACGTTTTGTCGCGGGCAAACAGGTGCGCAAAATCATCGTCGTGCCGGGTAAGCTGGTGAACGTGGTGGTGGCGGAATAACGGACATGACGCCTCGCACCCATCGTGTGTTGATGATGCTGTTACTGGGTGCTGTGCTGAGCGGTTGCAGCGGCTGGTATTTACGGGGTTCCAATCCGGGCAGCACGCATAATTTTCGCAAGGTTTATCTGACGGATACCGACGCCGCGCAGGTGGCGTTGGCGGTCCGCCGCGAACTCTACAACCGCGGCCTGCGGGTGGTGGGCAAACGCAACCTGGCCGACCTCGTCATCGAAATCGAAGACGAGCGCTTCGAGCGGCGCATCTTGTCCGTTGATCCGGGTACCGGCAAGGTGCGCGAAATCGAATTGGGCTTGCTGGCCCACTTTACCGTGCGCTCCGGTGATGGCCGGCTGCTGGTACCGCGCGAACCGCTGACCTTTCAGCTCGACTATGTGTTTGACGAAGGCTCCTTGCTCGGCACCGTTGAGCAGGACAACACCGTGCAGCAGGATCTTGCCGAAACCGCCGCCACCTCACTGATATTCCGTCTCGAATCCATCGAGCTACCGCCACCCGCCGCCAAACCGGCAGCGCCAGACAAGGCGGGTTGAACCGAGGTGCAATTGAGCGTCGAGCGTTTCCACGAGCGCTTGCGTGCGCAGCCGCTGGGGCCAATTTATTTCTTTCATGGCGATGAACCCCTGCAGCTGCTCGAATGCGCCGACGCAGTGCGCAAGCGTGCTAACGAAGAAGGTGTGGAAGAGCGCTGTGTTTTCGACGCCGACACAGGCATCGACTGGCAGGCCTTAGCCGACGAAGGCAACGCGCTGTCGTTGTTTGCCACCCGCCGCTTGTTCGAGATCCGCCTGGGCGAACGTAAACCCGATAAAGCTGGTGCCGAGATCCTGGAACGGCTGGCCAGCCGCACCCAGGCGGACGACATTGTGGTGGTCAGTGCCGGCAAACCCGACGCCGCTACAAAAAAGGCC
>JANOXY010000271.1:0-2245 GCA_031418675.1 Pseudomonadota bacterium | reverse complement strand
GCGATGGTTTTGGCACCACAACCTCAACACAGGACAGGTCCATCCTTCCGGCCAACACCGGCAAAAACGCCAAAGTTTACGACGACTTGACTAGGAGGTACCGCGCGAGCGGTTTAGTACATCGATTTTAATCGGACATTCCGTACAACAGGTCCGATCGCGGGCTGCCGCTCGAATGTCCGATTAAAATCGGACCTACAGGGCGATCGAGTCCGGGTACTCAGCGCCGAACTTCCCCGACCTTAAAAATTCTTGTTGCGCATCGGCGACACGGTGGCGCCGTGCTTGAGGTTGGTTGAGGCTTTGGCGTCGGCCTTGAGTTGTTTGCCCGCGGTCCAGGGCGCGTTGCCGGCATTGCCAGAGCCGATCAGCTTGGTCACCGGGCTGTCGGCCGGCACGTCGCCGAGGGCGCGCTGCATGTGTTCGCAGACCTGTCCCCAGGTGGTGAACTTGTCGGCCATGCGGTGCACAACTTCGACAACTTCACCGTTGGCTTCGCAGCGATATTCATATAGGGGCATGGCAAGCTTCCTCGTGGGGGTGATGGTGCGGGCCGGGGATTATAGCCGCGGGTGGTCGGGGGAGTTGACTTAAGCCCCGGCTCAGAAATTATTGCCCCGCATCTTCGACACCGTCGCACCATGCTGGCCATTGGTCGATGCTTTCATATCGGCCTTGAGCTGTTTGCCGAGGGTCATGGGCGCATTGCCGGCGTTGCCTGAGCCGATCAACTTGGAGACGGGGCTATCAGCCGGCACATCACCGAGCGGACGCTTCATCTGTGCGCAGATTTGTCCCCAGGTGGTGAACTTGTCGGCCATGGAATGCACAACTTCGACGATGTCGCCGTTGGTTTCGCAGCGGTATTCGTACAGGGGCATGATGAGCTGCCTCGTGATGGAGGGTGGAATGGGGCGGCGATTATAGCCGAGGGCTTCCATGGGTAAGTGGCCGCGCGCTCGTAAACGGTTCAGCCGCACCTCCCCGTTCGCGCGCTTCCCCTGCTCTGCCCCGCCTCCTAGACTGGCAGCCTGATCAATTCGCAAGGGGAGAGGCGATGGATATCGGGGTATTCAGTTTTAATACCGCAGCCACCATTCGGCCCGATGAGCTTGCGCGCAATCTCGAACAGCGCGGTTTTGAATCGGTATGGTTTGGTGAACACAGCCATATTCCCGTGGCACGCCGTTCACCCTACCCGGCCGGTGGCGAGCTGCCGGAATACTACTGGCATATGCTCGACCCCTTTGTGTCCCTGACCGCCGCCGCCCAGGTCACTACCCATCTCAAACTGGCGACCGGGGTGTGCCTGATCATCGAACGTGACCCGATCATGACCGCCAAGGAAGTGGCGACCCTCGATTTCCTGTCCGGCGGGCGCGTGCTGTTTGGCATCGGCGCCGGCTGGAATGCCGAAGAAATGGAAAATCACGGCACCGAGTTCAAGACCCGCTTCAAGCTCATGCGCGAACGGGTCAAAGCCATGAAAACCATCTGGACCGAAGAGCAACCGTCTTTTCACAGCCAGTTCGTCAATTTTGATCCGATCTGGTCCTATCCCAAACCGGCGCGCAAACCCCACCCGCCCGTGATCCTCGGCAGCGCCACGGAGCAGAGCCGTCAGCGTGTGGTGGACTATTGCGAGGGCTGGGCGCCGCTGGACATGCTGGTTGGCGATATTCCGGGGGCCATCGCCGACATCCACCGCCGCTGCGAGCTCGCCAAGCGCGACCCTGCCTCCATCGAGTTGTCGATGTTCGCCTGGGAGCCGCCCAGCCGCGCGCGTCTGGATGAATTCCGTGCCTGGGGCATTACCCGCACCGTGTTGTTCGCGCCGGTCAAACCCCACGGCGAGGTGTTGCGCTTCCTCGATGCTCAGCAGCCGCTGGTTGACCACGCCAGCTCGTTGTAACCACCTAGCGCAGCGTCTAAGAGCTATCGGTTCATGAATATCGCTACCGACACGGCGCTGGCCGCCGGCATCTCGCGCGGCTGGCAACGGCGCTACACCATCGTCGCGCTGTGCGTGGCGGCCTCCTTCGTGTGCTACATCGACCGCGTCAACATCTCGGTCGCTGCGATCACGATGCAGGAGCAGTTCGGCTGGAGCGAGCAGACCAAGGGCCTGGTGCTGTCGTCGTTTTTTGTTGGCTACAAGTTTTTTCAGGTGCCGAGCGGCGGGCTCGCCAAAAGTATAGGCGGCAAGTTAGTCTTTGGTTTTTCGGTGGTGTGGTGGTAGGTGTTA
>JANOXY010000270.1:0-9157 GCA_031418675.1 Pseudomonadota bacterium | reverse complement strand
ACCGACGCCTGGCAACCACAAGTCAACGGCGTGGTACGCACGCTAGGCACGACGGTGGAATGTCTGCGCAAGGCAGGTCACGACGTACTGACGATCACGCCCCTCGACTTTCGCACGATCCCTTGTCCGACCTATCCAAGTATCCGCTTAGCGGTGTTGCCGGGCAGGCGAGTAAGCAAGCTGCTCGCCGACAATCAGCCGGACGCCATCCATATTGCCACTGAAGGCCCTTTGGGCCATGCCGCGCGGCGCTATTGCCTGACTCGCCATCTGCCTTTTACGACCGCCTTTCATACTCAGTTTCCGGAATATATTCGTCTGCGTATACCGTTGCCGATTGCCTGGAGCTACGCCTATCTGCGGCACTTTCACGCGCGCGCAACACGCACCATGGTGCCCACCGCTACTCAGCGGGACAAACTGCGGGCCTGGGGCTTCGCGAATCTGCGGCTGTGGGCGCGGGGCGTCGACACCGCCATTTTCAACAACGAGCATCCCGTGGTGTGGGATTACCCGCGCCCCATCGCCATTTATATGGGTCGCGTTGCGGTGGAGAAGAACATCGAAGCCTTTCTAACGCTGCCTGACATTGCGACAAAGATTGTGATCGGTGACGGGCCCGACCGCACACGACTGGCGGCGCGTTATCCCGACTGTCACTTTTTAGGCCCGCGTTATGGGCGCGACCTCGCCCGCCATCTCGCCGCCGGGGATGTGTTCGTGTTTCCAAGTCGCACCGATACTTTCGGACTGGTGTTACTGGAGGCTTTGGCCTGTGGCCTGCCCGTCGCCGCTTACCCGGTGCAAGGCCCGCTGGATGTGATCGTGCCAGGCGTGTCGGGTGTGCTCAGCGACGATCTCGGCACGGCCGTGCGCGGCGCGCTGCAATTGTCACGGGAGGAATGCATGGCGCAGGCGCGCCGCTATTCGTGGGAAGCCTGTAGCGCCGATTTTTTTCGCTATCTCGCGCCGACCGCCGCGCGACCTGGCGTACATAAGCTGGCCGGCGGTTCGCGGGCGCTGTAACGACGCCCATCGATCTCATAGGGTGAAATCAGAACGCGCAGCGATGCCGCTAAGGTTTCCGGCGTATCGTACAGACAGCCAGGCGGCACCTCACCTCGCAGCAGCAACCGTTCGTTGGTATCAAAACCATAGGAACCGATCAGGCTGCGGTAACCGGCTTCACCGGCCGCGCGGTAGTCGCTGATTTCATCGGCGCAGAGCAGCGCTTCGTGATAGCGGCTGGCTGCCATGCCTTCCAACACATCGACCTTACTCGCCCCAACCGGTACCGGCACGACAAAATCGAGATTGCTTTCGTCGACGCCGCTGCGGGCCAGCACCGTGCGTATGGTTGCACCCGGGTGCAGTGTGAAATTGCGGCTGACCACGCCACAGTGGATGCTGGGTGCTGCGATCATGCGGTTCAATACATCGATGAACTCTGGATAGATGAACCCGCTTTCACGGTAACACTCGGTCAGTCGCGCGCGCAGCTTGCGGGTTTTTGGCAAGCTCATGCCGATTAGATTGTTAAGGAGCTCCTTGCCACCACCCAGATACTTGAGAAACTTGCGGCGGTTGCGAAAGCGCTCCTCATCGCCCACGTCCAGACCGAAGCTCGCCATCGCCTCGCGCAACAGCACGTAGGAGTTGATCAGCACACCGTCGAAGTCCAGCACCACCAATAATCGCTTGTCTGCCATGGGAGCATCCTCAAGTTCGCCGTCCGAACCGGCGCAAGGTTGGGTAGTAGGCAAAGATGTCGGTCAGGGGATCGGTGATCAGTTTGATGAACCACACCAGCGCGTTGCGCAGACCATGACGCACGACCAGGCGCGCGACATGACCAAATACCACCAGCGCTGTGAAGACAAACCACTGCTGCGCCACGTTCGCCGCCAGGCTGGGCAGCACCTCCCGATTCAGGGGGCCGACGTGCAGGGCATTAAGCAGCGGGATAGCCACATAGATGCCGACCACCTTGGTCTTGGCACGGGTATCGAAACCCAGTAGCAGCTGTTCTTTGTCGTGACAGGGCGGCTCAATGACGGCGTGACCGAGCTGCCGCACGAACAGCGCGGCGAGACCTAACCACATCGCAGTGACGAGATCGGAAAACACCAGCCAATAGCAAAAAATGAACGTGCCCGAACTGAGCAGGTGCAGAAACTGGTTGGTGCTATTGTTATGGGAGGCTACGTGGTCATCGTGTTTGCGACGCATGACTTCGCCGTAGAAGCTCGTCAGCCAGCGCGGTGCGGGTAGCAGGGCGGCCACCATGTCCCGTGTAATCTGGGACTTGATATCACGGGCGCGATTGGGGTGCTCATGGTCGTCCAGCCACCATTTATCCGCTCGCATGCACGTGGCGGCCTCGATAATGGCGGCAGTGAGATCGCGCAGGTCGTCGTCGCTGAAATCGAGGTTGAACATGCAACGTCCGGTGCCGACCCAGCTCAGATTCACGCCGGCGGCACGCAAGTAATATTGGAGCAGCCAGTTATAGCGACTGGGCTGAATGAATTGTAAAGTCCAGATGCTGCCCAGATGGGTCACCGTGATCGGCAGTCCGGCGGTAGCCAAAGCGCGCGTGCAGTCGGCAGCCCATAACGCGGTGCGCGCGTTCAGGGCTTTAAATTCGGTATTGGCGAGGGGCGTTTCAACCCACTCCAGAAATTCGGCCATCGCGCCCATCGCCAGAGGATGGGCGGCAAACGTGCCGACAACGTAGGCCATGCGTAGCGGGTGCTGCGGGTCAAAGCGCCGCATCAGGCCATGCTCGCCGCACACCACGCCGATCGGCATGCCACCCGCCACAGTCTTGCCATAAACGACCATATCCGCTCTGACGCCGAAATAGGCCTGCGCGCCACCAATCGCGAGGCGAAAACCACTGAACACTTCGTCGAAGATCAAGGGTACGCCGGCGTCACTGCAAGCGGCACGCAGTGCTTGCAACCACTGGGCGTAAGGCGAGGTGCTGGGAGCTGTGCGTCGCACTTCGCTGTTGAGCAGAATGGCATCGTTGGGTGGCGGTGAGTTGGGATGGAACGCCTGCACAGGATTGACCAGCACTGCGGCGATTTCAGCGCCACGCAGACGGATGAGTTTTAATACGGCGGGGTCCATGTCCTTGACCGTGAGGCAATCCTCGATAGCGCGCTCGCTCCCCAACCCCGGCTGCACACCATCCCACCAGCCGTGGTACGCGCCGGAGAAACACACCACCAATTTACGCCGCGTGTTGAAACGCGCCAGACGCACCGCCGCCATCACGGCCTCCGTGCCGCTGGCATGGAACGACACTTCGTCCTGGCCCGAGATGCGCTTCAGCGCGGCAACATTGTCGGCCACCAGCGGATGCAAGGGACCGAGCACCGGGCCCAGCTCACGCACGCGCGCCCAGCCAGCTTCCAGCCATCGTTTATAGCGGTCGTAGCCGGCGAGGTTGACGCCGTAAGAGCCGCCCACGTCCAGCGACCAGTTGCCATCCAGATCGCACAGGCGACTGCCACGACTAGCCGTGACTACCGCAGCGAGGTTGAAGCCATCACGCATAACGGCGGCGAACGGGAATGGCACGCGGCTGGCGTCGGTGAAACGCAGATCAGAGAGGCTGCCGCGCATTTTTTCAGCCCAGGCGTGGGAGTGTTGTGCTCGTCCTGCGAGCTGTTTGCGCAGCTTATGCAGGGCCGCGCGGCGCGGCGCGATGAATGTCGAGGGCGCGCCGTCGGCAGACAGGAAGCGCAGTTCGTCGCTGTTGCGCGCGCGGATCAGTGGTGCGAGCAGGCGCGCCACATTGGGTGTCCACGCGCGCGCTGACCACGTTACCCACCAACGCGGCAGGCTGTGGCTCACGCCCAATACCATGCCTATCGCTAGTGCAATCCAGGCGGGTAGCGGTAGCAGCCGCTGCGCATCGAGTAACAATTGCTCGAACATAGGGAGCACTCCGAATGATGGCTAGATTATCCACGCCGCTACGCGGGCTGCATTGCGCCGAATACTTGGCCGCGAACGGGTTGAGTGGGGTGACGATTGCCGCGCGTCACTAAGGACGAGCAACAGACGCCATGAAAGCAGACGAAGACGCAAGTGTTTGGCCGTTTTCTGGATGCACGCAATGTCACGCAGCCACATGAAAAGCGCGTGACAAATTGGCAGCACAACGGTGACAGCGTTGCACAAACGCGCTGCGGCGCGTCGATGTCATGCCGGTGCAGCGTGTTGATCACACGCCTGTCACTTCACCCCCATAGCGTGCGCCGCGCACATGCCAAGGACACGACACCGAATGGAGAGCGTTGTGGACACGCAACTCACGTTATCGGATCGCATCGATCAAAAAATATTTGATGCGGTTTATTCTCGAGCATTGGTCTACAACACGTGTTGGGAAGACCCGGCAGTTGACCGTCGCGCCCTGCAGCTGCGGCCCGACGACACAATGCTGGTGATTACCAGTGCCGGCTGTAACGTGCTCGACTACGCTTTGCTCGGGCCACGCCGCATCCATGCAGTGGATGCGAATCCCCGCCAGACGGCCTTACTGGAGCTCAAGCTGGCGGGAATTCGTCGACTCGACCACGCCGAGTTCTTCACCTTGTTTGGTGGCGGGCAGCACCCCCATTTTACCGATCTCTACCGCGACGTTTTGCGCGCCGAGCTCTCGCCCTTTGCAAAACAATTCTGGGATGCGCGCTGCGGTTGGTTCTCGGCCCATAGCGGCGGTCTCTATTTCCACGGTTTGTCGGGCCTCGTCGCGCGCGCTTTTCGTGCCTACTTTCGCCTGCGCCCACGTTTAGGTCGACTGATTGACAGCTTGTTCGAAAGTGTTTCGCTGGCCGATCAGCGCGCTCTCTACGAGCAGCAGATTGCGCCCTTGATGTGGGGTTTCTGGATGAACTGGACGCTATCGCGCCAGCTCACGCTGTCCATGCTCGGTGTGCCCCATCCGCAGCGCCGTGAAGTACAAGCCCAGCACCGTCATGGTGTCGCGGGTTTCATCCGTGAAGCCATTGAATACCTCGCCCGTAATGTGCCCTTTTGCGATAACTATTTTTATGCGGTCTATGTGCGCGGGGCCTATAGCCCGCAGTGCTGCCCGGAGTATCTGAAGCCCGCGTCGTTTGCTGCCCTGAAAAACGGACTGGCGGACAGGATCATGCCGCACACAGCCACGGTCACGCAGTTCCTGCGCGGTTGCGACGAGCGGATTTCGCGGTTTGTACTGCTCGATCACATGGATTGGATGAGCTCCTACGATTATCCAGCGTTGGTGGAGGAATGGCAGGCGATCCTGGCGCGGGCCAGTAGCGACGCCCGCATTCTGTTACGCAGCGCTCACGCGCGGCCACGCTATCTCGATCGACTGATACTGGGCGCGGACGGCCGCAAACTTCGTGACCTGTTGCACTTCGACGATGCTTTGGCCCATGAACTGTCGCGCGCCGATCGGGTACACACCTATGCCGGTTTCCATATCGCGGATGTGGTGGTGTGAGGTGAACCTCGGTGCTGATCTCTGCACCCTCTGGCAATTGGCCCGCGGCCAGCGCACAGCCACCAGCCATGCGGCGCGCCTCGAAGCCTTTTACCGACCCCAGGCGGCCTACTACGATCGCTTTCGCGAGCGCTTGTTGATGGGTCGCGCTGCACTGATCTCGGCCTTGGATATTCGTGCTGGCCAGCACGTGCTCGAACTCGGCGCCGGCACCGGACGCAACGCGGAATTTTTTGCCGCCGTCGTACCGACACTGGCGCGATTGAGCCTGGTCGACCTCTGTCCCGCCTTGCTTGAGCAAGCGCGTGTCCGCGCCGCAGGCTGGACCAACTGCGAAGTGATAGAGGCCGACGCCACACGCTATCAGGCTGCGGGCATAGACCGTGTGTTCATGTCCTATGCCTTGTCGATGATCCCGGACTGGCAGACCACGCTGCAAAACGCCTGTGCCATGTTGTCCGAGGATGGTTTGTTGGGCGTGGTCGACTTCTACGTTTCCGATGCGCTACCGGCGGCAGGGCTGGCGCGCCACGGTGTCCTGACACGCTGGTTCTGGCCACGCTGGTTTGCTCATGATGGTGTGCGGCTCGACAGCGCAGCCTTAAGCGCGTTGCGCGCGCAGTTGGAAACCGTGCATTTGCACGAAGGTCTGGCGCGCGTGCCCTATCTGCCGGGCCTGCGTGTGCCGTATTTTGTATTTGTCGGGCGGCGCCGGTAGGGGTGGGCGATGAACAAGGTTCGCGCGATCTTCATTTCTGACTTACATCTCGGCACACGCAATTGCCAGGCCGAGAAACTGCTGGAACTGCTGCGCGACTATGAGTCGGAATACCTTTATCTGCTCGGCGACATTGTCGACCTGTGGGCCATGAGCCGCAGTGTCCATTGGTCGCCCGCACAGAACACCGTGATTCAGAAAATCCTGAAACGGGCGCGCCATGGGGTGCGGGTGATGTTGGTGCCGGGCAATCACGATGAGGCGCTGCGGGAGCATGAAGGCATATCATTTGGCCACATTCGGGTGGTTCGCCATGGGGTTCACCATGCGGCCGATGGGCGCCGCTATCTTTTGATCCACGGTGATGAGTTCGATCAAGTGGCTCGTTATCATCGTTGCTTAGCTTTGATCGGTGACCACGGCTATACCCTCATGATGAGCCTCAATCATCTGCTGTCTCAGCTGCGCCGCAGCCTGGGGCTGGCGGGGCACTGGTCATTGTCGACGTTTATCAAGCGCAATCTGAAGCACGCCGTTGCTTACGTGCGTGATTACGAAATGGCCGTCGCGCGCCATGCGGCGGAACAGGGCTTCGATGGCGTGATTTGTGGACACATCCACATCGCTACCCAGAAGGACTTGGAGGGTGTGCGTTATATCAATTGCGGAGATTGGGTCGATAGCTGCAGCGCTGTCATCGAGCACCTCGATGGACGCATGGAATTATTCGGTGGGCGCGTCCTTGCGGTGGCCGAGGGCACACCGTCCTCGCACGCCGTCACCGTCGGTGCCAGTGCAAGCTAGTTAAGGCCCGGCGCCGACATCCGTGTCGGCGCGAGACCACGCGGGCCAAACCGCAGTTCAGCCCGCGCCAAGCCGTTTGATTACTTGCGGCGTTTCAGACTGACCAAGGCGACCAGGCTCGACAGCATGAGCAGGGCGCTGGTTGACACCGGCACCGGCTGGGCGAGCGTCAGCTTGAGGAACTCGGTATTGTCGGCGAACGCACCGCGACCGCCGCCGCCCGGGTAGTTGTTGTCGTTGATGACCAGCAAAGTATTGGCATCCAACAGCAGGACGTCTTCGATGGTCACAAAGGGGAAGGTGAAAACGCTTGCACCATCGCCGTTAAGATCGTGAGGGTCGGCGATGTTCATCAGGTCGACCAACTCGGTCTTGTGCACGAAGCCTCCATTCGCAACGCCTGCAGTATCGGCGAGATAGATCTTCTTGAACGGCACGCCGCCGCTGGTGGCGGTGGCACCATTACGTTCGATGACAAGATATTGATGGTCGTTGATGGCAGTCATATCGCCGATATTGGTACCAGCGCTTTCCAGCTGATAGAGATAGCTGACGGCGGTGTAGGCTTCGCTCTCGATATCAAACTCGTTGATGCGCAGGCTCTTGGTGGGGTCGCCGCTGACAGTGCCTTCGAGCAGGGTAATGAGTTTGTCGCCCGCTGCGTTGATCGCCACGCCTTCGAAGCCGCTGGAGCGGCCAAGATTGGGTGTGCCAACCAGAAATGGATTCTGCGGTGACTGCACGCCGGGCAGCGCAATTTCACTGCGCAACACCTTGCCGCTGGCGTCGGTCTTGACCAGGAAGGGGCCAAATTCATCGCCAAACCAGAGATTGCCGTGTTTGTCCTGCCGCACTGCTTCGATATCAAAATCTGCACCGGTGAGCAGGCGACCGTCGCGTATGGCCTGATCCACGGCAATGGTGCCGGTGCCATTGGGGTAGTTGGTCTGGTCAGCTACCAGCGCGAAGCCGAGTTTATGGTCAGGGTCGCGCAGGGTGATGAAGCTGTTGCTGTTGAAGCTGGGCTGCACGACACCGCTGTGATAGTCGCTCGCATCGACCGTGCCGGCGCCGACAACAGCGCTGCCATCAAAATGCTTGAAATGCGGGGTGACGGCGTACATGCGCAGCAGCGCATCGGCGGAATTGGTTTTGGCACCAAAGCCGTTATCGGGCATGACGTAGAAGCTAGCGCTGCTCGGTCCGGACAGTACCGCCGAGAAGCCCTGCACGGGCTGGGCATTGATCAGGGGTAAGGGATTGGTCGCGGGGAACGCGCTCGTGGCGAACTGGCCGGAGGTCGGTCCGGGCGCGAAGGTATTTGCCGGCATGATGGCCCAGCCACTGAGGCTGGTATCGGCGTATGCGAATGAGCTCAGCACGATGGCGCTAATGGCCGTGCCGAGCGCGGTGGTAGCCCGTATTCTGGATTGGATCGTCATGTGTTCCTCTACCCTCATGGTTGTGTCGATATTTCGCAGGCCCGACAACGGGTGTTCGTTGTGGCTAGCAGAGCGTCAACGAGCAGCACGACACCGCGATGAAACCTGTGGGACAGATATGTGACGAAGAGCAAACGTCGAATCTTCAGCGGCTAAGTGCAATGGCTCGCAGGGATCGCGGTGTGGTCGCGATATCGACACGCATCTGTCACACCTCGGCGCGACACTGGACCAAGGTCTTTCATTTCCAGTGTGTCAGCGCAAGGAGCGAGACAGCATCATGATTGCATTCGATGACCGTCGGTTCGGACCGTGGACAGACCGCCTCGCACGAGGCGCAAACTGGTTTACGAGCATCAGCCGGGCCCGTGAGATTGCTGCCCACACTCGCAGCCATTCGATTGCCGACGTCGAACACGTGGTAGTGCTGACCCTGGGCAACCGATCGTTTAATCGCTATTTCGACACCTTAAACGGGGTGCGTGGCTGCGGTCCCCTGCGGCTCACGCGGCTTGCCAGTGGTGAGCCGCAGTGGCCTAAGACTGGTGCTGGCATCGATCTCGATCCCTGCTCTGCCAATCAGGCTGAGCATAGGCTTTTGCATGCTCAGGGCGGTCGTGGTGGTAGTACGTTGAGTGTCGCCGCCATGTCCTATTTGACGCGCGTCGAGCTCCCGTTCATTTT
>JANOXY010000269.1:0-3281 GCA_031418675.1 Pseudomonadota bacterium | reverse complement strand
CGGTCGCGTTAGCGGTGGTCGACGAGGGTTATGGCGCTGACCTGTCGGGCATGCCGAGTCACGAGCAATGGCAGTCCCGCGCCGCGCTGATCCTTACCCGCCGCTCTTCCAAGCTGCGTAATCATGCGGGCCAGTGGGCTTTGCCTGGCGGTCGCATCGACGCAGGCGAGAGTCCTGAGGACACTGCTCTGCGGGAAATGCGCGAGGAGGTCGGGCTTGATCTGGACCACTCGGCGGTGATCGGGCGCCTGGATGATTTTGTCACGCGGTCCGGGTTCGCCATGACACCGGTGGTGATCTGGGCCGGACCGCAAGCCCATCTCGTGCCGAATCCCGATGAGGTCGATTCCATCCATCGCATTCCGGTCGCAGAATTTCTACGCGAAGATGCGCCCCTGCTTGAACACCTGCCCGAGGGTGGCGCGCCGGTGCTGCGCATGCCGGTGGGTGATGCCTGGATTGCGGCTCCCACCGCCGCGATCCTTTACCAGTTCCGCGAAGTGTGTCTGTGCGGACGCGCAACGCGGGTCGCCCATTTCGAACAACCTACTTTCGCTTGGCGTTGAGCGCGTCTGCGATCCGCCCCGATCGCCCGCGCACGGTGGCGACTAAATTCTCCTGAGTTCGACCACGCCGCGCGCCCCCACCATGAAAACCGGATTGTTATTGCCTGCCTGGAGCTACGCCGTTGAAGGGGCAACGCTCAATGCACGCGCGCTGCTGGCTTTTGCCCAGCTAGCGGTAGACGCCGGATTTGCTTCCCTATGGGTGAGCGATCACTTTCTCAATGAACCCTACCTCGACTACGCGGCGATGGACATCCAGTTTCCCGACGAGTACCGCGGCATCAAGTCCGGACAATGGGAATGCTGGTCTTTGTTGGCGGCGCTCGCGGCGCGCACAACGGACGTCACCTTGGGCACGCTGGTCACCAACACCGCGTTTCGCAACCCGGCCTTGCTTGCGCGCATCATCGATACTGTCGACGACATCAGTGGCGGGCGTCTGGTGGTGGGCTTGGGTGCTGGCGACTTTGCCACTGAACATCGCGCTTTTGGCTACGACTTCGAGCGCCCGATCGCGCGTTTCGAAGAAGCCCTGTCGATTATCCGCCCGCTGCTGCGCGGCGAGACGCTTACCCACCAGGGTGAGTTTTATCGTACGCAAAGCGCAGTTCTACTACCCAAGAGTCTGCGCGGGGAAGGGCCCCCGATCATGGTCGGACTGTTGCGTGGCGGCCCACGCATGTTGCGTCTGGTGGCGCAGTACGCCGATCAGTGGAACTGCATGCTGCCGTTTGCCGATAGCCGGGTGGAGAGTTACATCGCTGCCTGGCAGCAAGTGCACGCCGCGTGCGAAAAACATCATCGCGACCCGGCGACGCTGGCGCGCAATGTCACCGTTGGCGTGTGTTTGAACGACAACTATCCCCTGCCCGGTGCCTTGCCCTTACGTGGTTCCCGACAACAGCTCATAGACGCCTGTCTCACCTATCGCGAACAAGGTGTCGAGACTTTGAGCATGGTCGTTGAGCCGTGTACCGAAGCGAGCCTGGAAGCGCTCGCGCCGATACTGGCCGCCCTGTAGGTGCGAATTTATTCGCACAATTGCTTTTTCAGCGCGTTAATTCGTATCAAACCCAATGTGCGAATAAATTCGCACCTACAGGGACGCAGTCCTCACGGCGTTTCGTCCAAGGGCTTCTGCTTGTACAACCACATCAAACCGCTCTGGCCCTTGTCGGCATCGCCGTTCGCTATCAGTTGCCGATAAAGCTGCTGCACGAGCGCGGTGACGGGCATCGGTGAACCGGTCTCGCGGCCGAGATCGCAAGCGATGTCGATATCCTTGACCATGATCGTCGCATTCACTTCGTTGGCGTAGTCGGCAGCCGCCATGTGTCGCCCATGGTGTTGCAATACCGCCGAGTCGGCCCAGCCGCCCGCCAGCGCGTCGGGCAAGTGTGCGGCGGCGACGCCAAAATTGGCGGCGTAATTCAGGGCTTCAGCGGCAACCGCAATGTTGCCGCCTATCATCATCTGATTAGCGATCTTGGTGGCCTGGCCGGCGCCATTGGCACCCATCCAAGTGGCGCGCTGACTGTAACAGGCAAGCACTGGCCTGACCCGTTCAAGTACGTCCAGCGCGCCGCCCGCCATCACTACCAGGCGACCGTCGCGTGCGCCAATGACGCCACCGCTGACCGGCGCGTCCAACCAGTGCATCGCACAGGCATCGGCCAGGCGCGCGCTGAAACGCCGTGTGGCGAGTGGGTGTATGGTCGAATGGTCGAGCAGGATGCTAGTGGCGCGCGCGCCGCTCGCCACGCCGTCGCGGCCAAATACAACCTCTTCGACCGCGGCCGTGTCGGTCACACACAGCAACACACAATCGGCTTGCGCAGCGAGTGCGGCAGGCGAGGCCATGATCTCCGCGCCGGCATCACGCCACGGCGTGAGTTTCTCGGGCGTGCGACCCCAGATCGATAAACGGTGGCCGGCCTGCTGCAAACGCGTGGCAATGGCGCCGCCGAGCGCACCCAGCCCAATGAAACCGATGCGCATGCCTGCCATATCGCGACCTCGCGTTGTATTCTCGCGCGATTGTCATGGGCGTGCGCAGGGCGCGCAAGACGCACGCTGTGAAGCAGAAATTACGTGAGACTAATCAAGGGGAGACGAACATGAGACTGGCAGGCAAAACGGCGGTGATTACTGGCGGTGCAAACGGCATGGGGCGGGCAACCGTACTGCGCTTTCTGGCGGAAGGTGCCAATGTGGTGATCGCGGATTTCAACGCCGTGACCGGTGCTGAGACCATGGACCTCGCCGCGGCCCAGGGTGACGGCGCGCGGGCGCGTTTCATCAAGACCGACGTCGCCAAAGAAGCTGACATCGAAGCGATGCTGAAATGTGCGGTAGACAATTTTGGGCGGCTCGACATCCTGTTCAATAACGCCGGTGTTGGTGGCGCGATCGGCCCCATAACCGAAGTCACAGTCGAAGCCTTTGATTACACCTTCGACGTGCTGGCCAAGAGTGTGTTTCTCGGCATGAAACACGGCGCGCGCATCTTCATCAAACAGGGTGATGGTGGTTGCATCATCAACACCGCATCCATCGCCGGTCTGTCCGGTGACGCCGGGCCGATGATCTACTCGGCGGCCAAAGCAGCGGTCATCAGTCTCACGAAGGCCGCCGCTGTCGAGCTTGCGCCGGAAAAAATTCGCGTCAATGCGATTTGTCCGGGTCTCATATTCACCCAGCTAGCGCACGGCGGTA
>JANOXY010000268.1:0-2114 GCA_031418675.1 Pseudomonadota bacterium | reverse complement strand
TGAGAGGGCGCCTGGCTGGGATAAATACATGCTCGAGAACATGTATGTCGAATGGGCAAAGACCAAGGATGCGGCGCGCAGCGAGGATGCGCGTTTCCTACGCTGGGTGACCAGCTACACCAAGGGCAAGGCGGCACCCTGATCGACGGAACGATGCGCAGTCGACCGCGTCGACAGGCGAGCACGACCCGTGTCGCGACTCGGTGCCCATCGTCATCTGAGCATTGACGCCGACAATGCGTCTCCTAAACTATGTTCAGGAATAACAGGGAGAGTGCATGGCCAAACGGAAATTGAAATCGAAGCCAGCGGCACGCAAGCGTGCCGCTGCAAGGAATCCGTCAAGCTACAAGATTGAGAAGGGCGTTGCGAAGCCGAAGTTCGTATCCGGCGCAAAGACGCCTGAGCGTATGGCACTTGAGAAAATGAAGGTCGGTCAGTCCTTCGCCTTCGCCGACCACGGGATCGTCAAGCGCGTCAAAGACATCTGCTATCGGCTGAAGCAGGAGACGGGCCAGCGCTTCTCGGTGTGCAAGATGGACAATGGCTGGCGCGCCTTCCGGGATGCCTGACCAATGTCCGCGCTGGTCGTCCTGCGCTCAGCCGGATGCGTCATCGACCTTCCAGAACAGGCGGGCAAACGCGATTTCCTCCGGTCCGATCACCTTGGTGTAGATTTCCGTGGTCGACAACCGCGCATGGCCGAGCCAGCGTTGCAGCAACGTAATCGGAACCCCGGCTTGCAGAGTTCCAACACCGAATGAGTGACGGAGACCACGCGGACAGGCGCCACGGCCGGAAATGCCGGCGTGTGCCATCACGCGTTTGACGACGCGCCATGCCGTCGTCCGGCTCATCATCCACAGCCGTTCGCCAGCGACTGTCTGGTCGCCCTGCGCGCCTGCAAGCCCGAATTCCAGGGCGAGCATCTGCATCAGCGCCGGAGGTATCGGAACCTCGCGCACGCACCAGCGCCTGCGCTTCAGCGTCACGATGGCAATCAACGAGCGCTCGATCTGGAACGAGCACGGCGTCAAGGCGAGGACCTCACTGATCCGCGCGCCACTCCATGCCAGCGTCAGCGCGAAGAGGGCGGGGCGCATCGGAAGGTGATCGGTTGCTGTCAGTACGCGCTGTCGTTCTGCGTGATTGAGATACTTACGCTCCGCTGCCGCGCCACGGCCGGATGCATACAGGCTCGTGGCATCTGAGGAGGGTAGGTGAACATCGATCAGATTGCGACGATGACCGGCTGAAACAATCTTGCCCATAGTGTTGCAGGGCGAAAAATCTTTTCTTTTCAGCAACATATGGAGGCGTTGAAAGTAATCAGCACCGTTTCTTGCACGGAACAATCCGTTCTTATCACGCAACCAAGTGGAGTGCAACACTATGGGCAATACTGTTTCATTTTATACTTTTAGTTTCGGATATTAATCTGTATAAATACTGTCTCATCCAAGTATTCGTGCCGTCTTGATTGACTGACACGCAGATCAAACGGAGGAAGCATGGTTCAAGTAAATTCAGCAGTAGCAAAGACGGTCGCACTCGCAATGCTCGCGGCCACGGCCGTTCCTCTTTCTGCCACTGCGCAGCAGGCAACGAGAGTTGCGGCACCAGGCGCGGCAAGCACAGTGATGCAATTGAGTGCCGCAGACTGCACAGTATTCGCCGGCATCGCTACCGATGTCATAAAGTCTGTAGGACGCGCCAATCTCAGTGATGAATTCGTTCGCGGTGTCATTGATTTTGCGGTTAACAAAAAATGTGCCGGCCCTTATAGCTTTCCCGCACGGGGACGCGACCATGACGCGTTCGGTGCAATCGATGGTATCCTCGGCAGCAACAAAATTATGCTCGACAGGATCGGCGTCCGGGCCGCCAAGCCAGTCGCAGCACTGACACAAAACTAGTTTTATGCCGACATCGATGCTCCCGGAGCCTTAGGCTTTGCAGCGGGTTTAGCCTCGGCGGTTTGCACGGGCGCGACCGTCGGTGTGGTTGCCGCTATCGCGGTCTTTGTTTGTCCAGCCTCGACTGCTGCCGGTGGGACAGTGGCGCTTGCAGCTTTCTCAGGTGGCGTATTTGGGGTCCTCGACGTTTGGAGTGGG
>JANOXY010000267.1:0-10703 GCA_031418675.1 Pseudomonadota bacterium | reverse complement strand
GTCAGTACAAATCCCGAAGGCTCGTTGCTGCCCGGCATGATGAACTTGGCGACCACGCCCGCGATTAAGCCAACAACAATTGTCCATATGATGCCCATGCCTACTCCTTTTTAAATAGACTAACTGTGGCGAAGCCGCGGTTGGCCACTGTTCCGCAGGTGATTGGATCCCCAGGCAGTTCAGTGGATGTTCGCGGCAACAGTAATCCCAAATGGGCTTGCCGTATGTGCGCAGGCAATCGGACGCCGACCTCCAATAAAAGCCAGTGCTCGCGATGCTTGGGTCACGCATCGTGAACGAGCACGCGCTTCGAGCATTCGCTTCCATACGGATGCATGGCACGGCTCAGCGCGGAGATTCTGGCAATATCTTTCATGAGCAGCAAAGCTCCAAAGACCTGCAGACGCAGGCACGAGCACCGGCTGCTGCGTCGGAGCGAGACCCGCTTGATGACATTTGAATGCGCCGTCTCCTGTGCGGAAATCCGCGGACCCGTCAATGTCCCCTTGTGCGGGATGCCGAACAGAACCTGGGAGGCAAAAGTATGAGGCTGTTCGTTTGCGAGCGGACAGTTCGGCTGAACGGCCCATCGGTAGGAACAAGAGGGCTCGAGGCAGACATATTCGTGTTATTCCATCCCGACACGCCTCATCGCGGACAGTGCCCACGGATATCTGCGGCAGCGGTGCCCTGACCGTGTGCGACAACAGATCGCTGGCGGCGTGGTGGGGGCTGGTTAAAAAAGCCGGGTCATCCTGGCTCAACGATTACGCGCCCAGTATGGGTGCGGCACTTTCGTACTACACCATTTTCTCTCTCGCGCCACTGCTGTTGATCGTCATTTCTATTGCGGGCCTGGTATTTGGTGACGAAGCCGTGCGCGGCGAGATATTCGGCCAATTGCGCGGAACGATGGGTCCGGAGGCAGCATTAGCTGTCGAGGGGTTGTTAGCAAGTGCCGCCAAACCGTCGGAAGGCATCGCCGCGACGATCATTGGCATCGTAATATTGCTTATCGGCGCCACCAGTGTTTTCGGTGAGTTGCAAGACGCACTTGACCGTATCTGGCGGGCCCCTGTGCGCATTAAAGCGAGTGGCTGGTGGGATTTCTTACATACTCGTTTGCTGTCATTTGGCATGATCCTGGGCATCGCCTTTCTCTTAATGGTTTCGCTCGTGATGGGGGCAGTAATCGCAGCGTTGGGCAAGTGGTGGGGTGGCGCTTTCGGCAACTCGGAGACGCTGGCTCAGTGCATCAATTTGTTAGTCGGGTTTGGGCTCGCGACGGCTGTATTCGCGATGATCTACAAACTCATGCCACGCGCGAGAGTTGAGTGGAGCGATGTTTGGGTAGGCGCGGTGGTAACGTCACTGTTGTTCACAGTGGGCAAGTTTCTAATCGGGTTTTATATCGGGAAGAGCGGGGTGGCGTCATCGTTCGGCGCCGCCGGCTCTCTGGTGGTGATCTTGGTCTGGGTATACTACTCGGCGCAAATATTTCTAATTGGGGCCGAATTTACCTGGGTTTATGCAAACACATTTGGTTCTGCGCGCGCCACTCGGCGGTTGCAAAGAGTCCAAGTAGCGTCCGACGATACAGTCGATATATCCACACGCGGCGCATAAGCGACTGCGCCAGACGCGGTGGTCTTGTCAGGGATGGGAACGCGACCGTGGAATCAGGCTTTCGGCTTGGGAATCCTGATTTCAGGACACATCAAGCGAAGCCCAAAAAAAGCACTCGCTAGGCGCGCAATGATGTGGTCGCGGCGTTGGAGCGGGAGTGGGCGCGGATAAAAAAATGGACTTCGTGCAAGATTCGGCAGCGTTCTTCGCAAAAATGTCGAGATGTAGTAACAAACGCTACATCTATTCGGGAACGTTTTTTGGCGTCGAATTGATGTGCCGACAGCTCGGCGTGTCCGTGGGTAGATTTCACGACTCGCTTATCAGCGCGTCCAGCAGTCAGTCCCAGGACAATGAAATTCTTTTGCCCCGAGTCCGCAGGTCACGCCCCTATGATGGACGTGATCATTTTGAGGGCGCAGTCCAGCGCGACAGCCCGGCTACAAACTGGGTCAGGGATGTAATCGTGACGCAGCATGCGGCGTAGGAGTGTATTCGCGCGGGTTTGTGGACTGACTTTTGCAATTGCAGAGTCCTGGATCCGCGTAGCACCTCAGCTTGATATTCGAAGACACCCTGACAGAAGAGCCGTGAAATGACGTTACAACCAACGCTGTAACGAGTCTGTGCGTTTGACCGGCAGCTCCTTGATGAAAGACCAACCCAATAGCGGCAGCCATTAACGAAAAAACTAAAGCGCACGCATCTGCGCCGGTGTGCGTGCGCGCACAGAGACAGGGGGGCCCCGCGGATATCGTCCCAGACGGCATGCAATATCAAGCGCGCACGTGGTAGTCAGCTAAGCTTTTTATGGTGATTGGCACTATCGCGGCGACTCTGATGTTCAGTCAGATCTGCACCGTTGATAATCTAAGCAGCGAGCTAGTTCCAAAATGAATACCGCAGTTGCCTGCCCTTTCTGTCGCCGGACGCTGTATCAATTGCGACCGCAACCGGCTACGCCCACATTGTTCGAATATGTTGGCACTGCGCCATTGGTTAAGTCCGATGCGCAAGGCACGTTCATGACATGTCCGCGTTGTTCGGGTCGAGTATTGCTCATTGCGCGCGATACAATTCGTGGGCGCGATGCTTTTCGACCAGCGCATCTACAGGCCGGTTAGCGCGGCTACCTCGGCGCCCGAGACCGTACGCAGTCGGTGGGCCGGCCCATGTTTTGCGGACGCGTCAGGCCCAAGCTTTATACGATACCGAGGACGCGGCGCGAGAATAGAGATGATTCTTATATGCCGCAAACGATCGACCCTAATAGGGCCGAGAGATCGTGAGGATGACATTTGCTTCCGACAAGTCCGCCTTCAGGCGCAAGCGGCAGGTCGGCCCGCTGTAGTCGATAATTCTGTCAAGACAGTCTGTTGCCTCGAATTGCGCGTCGCGCCCACCGCCTCCATTGGAGCGCAAACGGGCCGGTAACGACTGAAAGCTGAAGCGTTTATGAGGTTCGCGCTAACCATAGGGGTGGCGTTTCTAGAAAGTTAGTGACCGGCTGAGCAGCTGGGTCTACGGCACGCGCCGGCCAACCGGCGTGGACCAGCACTACAACTACGTTGCTTTCGTCCCGTGCCGAATTGCGGCCGGGAGTACCCGTTTTTTTCGTGAAGCGGGCCCACCCAGATTCCGCGCATTAGTTCAGCAACGCACCACTTGGAAATCGATGGGCTTGAAGGAGAAATTGTTGGACTGCCCAGCGGAACATGCAGAAATTGCCACCACGAGTGCCATCTCGGCGCGCAGTCGCACTAAGTCCCCCGCCTTGCTGCGCGGCGGAAGGACACAAAATTCACCGGTCATGGCATCCACTGCAACGTGCATAAACGCATTAAACGCAACGGGGATACGGTCGATCCCGATCTCGTAAGGAGCCAGTGCGGCCCACAGGTTGCCCTCGCAGCCCGGACGTCCGTCGTTCTCCCCGTATATGATCTTAAATGTATCTTCAGAACACGGGGTCAAAGTGAAGTCGTGTCGGCCACAGGTGTCCTGCGTGATAGTGAACATCGGGCGGCTGCGGTTCGAGTACAGCACGTCGCCCGTGGTAAGCCATAACCGCGCCGCATAGTCGAGCGAACGGCCCGAAGACAGATATTCATCACCGTCCGGACGTGCAAAAGCCACCACGTCGCTCACTTGCTGGCCGCAGGGATCGATAATCACCAATTCATCGCCGATGCAAAGCTCCACCGTCTGCGCCGAACATGGGGGAATTCGCACCGTTGTCGCCCCGTTCTTCACAGCGACCCCCAGCATTTTACTGGGTATTGCCAGCCCGCTTTCACGGAGCGCCCACCGCATCGGATCGCCTGGCCGGTGTGGCCGCCATCGTCCAGACTAGAATTTTCTGACCCTTGCAATGTGCTTTCGCGTGAGCGCGTAGTCGCTAGCGTCTTCACATAGCGTCCTCTCGGAGCATCGCGAACAGGGCGGCGAGAACCAAACAACAACACCGGCCTGCGTAAGTGCCTGGCGGCCTGCGCAACATGGGCACGCAGTCCACCAGCCACAGCGAGCGCGCAGAAGGTATGAAAAAATTTGTGCATTGGTGTTGCCCCTTTATTGGTGTCTCTTAGATCTGAGCGCCGCTTTAACTGCCCATAACTCGATGGACCGCGCGATACAGGTGTACTTCTGTCGGGATACTAGCTGTCGATGCAAAACCCAGTATGTGCGGTTACCGCCACAATCGAGATTGCGGTTGACAATGCACAAACCGCTTGCGAGAAGGTCTGGCAGATAGGTTTACCTTCCACCTCAGGGAAACGCCTCAGGGCGTTGGAGGAGTACATATTAGGTCTGTTCACGGCGCACCTTAACGGCCCAGAACTTGGGGGGAGTTGTATGCTCGATTATGAACAGGCTGCGCCGACTACGTCTGCCCTAACAAAGCATCACCGAGTTCTCCCAACAGGCGCGGCGCGGCGTCACCCGTGCTGAACTTCTATTGGCGCCACGGCGGTTTGAGTCACTGTCAAAAAATGCGCCGACATAACGTTAAGCCATACAAGTCAGCTCGCGAACCCCGTAGGTGTTGATAAGGTCGCCAGACTATCTTGCTCATTGCTCCGCCGGACGGGTGAGTCCGGTCTGAGGTTGGCTCCTGGGGCTTTCCAAAAATGATAATCAGGACAGAGTTCAGTAGCACTTCGCTGGCCTGACACTGAGCAGTCAACGGCGGTGAGCCAAACAAAGTCACTGTATAGGAGCGGAGTTTTCCGAGTAATCTCTCAGCATCTCTGCCGCTGCACCGGGATCCTCCTCACCCGCGACGGATAAACTAGGTACCCATTTGCCGACCATCGCTGCCGATACGTTGCCGTGTCCCTCATAGGGTGACGGTTCTCTGCGTCTAACGAGCCAGATACTCAAAGCCACTCCGGCCGCCAGGATAACGAGGGTAATCATCGATCCGTAGAAAGACGATGGTTTCTTTGCAGTCATGATCCTGTTCTCGGATTAATTCATGGTTCGGCGCATTCCCGTTGTCTAGTTATTAAATGGCAATCTGAATTCGGCATTTGTGCGTTAGCGAACAGCAAGGCGTGCGCTGGACGAGTAGCTCTGGGCCAAACGCTTAAAGTGTCTAATAACAGCGGCGGACTTCGCGACCGCAACCGTGGAAAAGGCTGCTGGCCGTCTTACGAGTTGTTGCACGATCTGGGGAGGCACGAACGCGTAGCCGCTGTCCTAAATCTGTTTTCAAGGTCCGAGGTTGCAATTGGAAATGCCCTACTGGGAGGGCACGACGGACGTGGTGTTCGAGCCGCTGGACTTTATGGCCCGCCTGGCCGCACGGGTGCCGACGCCACGCGTCACTTAGCCTGCGCAACTTAGGCCGATTTCCAGCGGTGGCGATGGTGATGCTGACAGATCTGCTTCCAGCAGCTGGCCGCGCCACGGGACGTAACCGGCCTAGTTGAGTGTGATGTCGGGGAACAAGTTCTGACGTTCCCATCGACGTATAGCCCTCAGCGCACGCCACCAGTTTAAAAGCCGCGCGCTTGCCGTCGGCGAAGCTGAGCGTGACTCCGCGCAGCCGACGATCCAGCTACCAATGACTGCGATGTCGAGTTCTGGCGTTGGGTACTTTCGCTGATCTGATGGCGCCATGACCAAGCCGCGGCCGGATTCACCGTGCCAGCACGCGCCCTTGGGCGGTGTTAACGGGAGCAAACAAATGAGTAGCGGCCCTAAATTTCGTCTTGAAGGGGCAACTTCCAGTGTGCGTTGACGCACTGAACCATCGGAACGCTTGCCATACGTTGGTCCTGGCATGCAGGCGAGCTAGCAGACACGACCGGCGCCTATCCTGACTCGACTCGAAGGGTGGTGTTTTAGGGATAGCGATTGATTCAACCATCCGGCAGTTCATCCTTGCCGCCCCCCCGATCCGAGGCATCATTGTGAGGCTGACCAAGCGCATGATGGGGTTGATGGTATTGAGCGCAGTGGCCGCAGCCATTGTGGTAGTAGTTGGCCTGAACCTGATACCCCCCGAGAAGCAGCTCGATCGAAAGCTCGAACACCGCTATCGCCTGAACGACCCGCAATTCCGTCGCGAGATGAGCTACCTGCTGGGCCCGACCATTGTTCCCGGCAATCGCGTCACGCGCTATTCGAATGGCATTCAGATATTTCCCGCCATGCTGGCGGCCGTTCGAGCTGCCGAGCACTCGATTACATTCGAGACTTATATATATTGGTCCGGCGACATCGGCCGTGAATTCGCACGCGCATTAGCCGAGCGTGCGACCGCGGGCGTGAAAGTCCATGTGATGCTGGATTGGCTCGGTAGCGTGAAAATGGATGCGTCGCTTATCCATGAATTGAAAGAGGCTGGGGTCGAAGTGCAGCGCTACCACCCTCTCAGTTGGTACCACTTGGGCCGTATCAACAATCGTACGCATCGAAAAGTGCTGGTGGTGGATGGCCGGATAGCCTTTACCGGCGGCGTCGGCATCGCGGATAAGTGGAATGGGGACGCTGAGGACCCTGACCACTGGCGCGATGAGCACTTCCGCATTGAAGGCCTGGCGGCTGCACAAGCACAAGCCGTATTCCTGGATAACTGGATCAAGGTGACGGGCACCGTGCTGCACGGCGAGACCTACTTTCCGCCGATCGACGCCGCCGGCACAGCCGATGCGCAGATGTTTTCGAGCTCACCACAAGGTGGCAGCGAAAGCATGCTATTGATGTATCTACTGGCGATTGCCGCCGCCGAAAACACCATCGACCTTTCGGCGTCGTATTTTGTACCGGATGATCTCACTCGCCGTGCACTGCTCGCCGCGCTTAAGCGTGGCGTGGTGCTCCGCATCATCGTGCCTGGGAAACATATCGACGCCGACATGGTACGCATGGCGTCGCGGGCGAAATGGGGGCCATTTCTTGCAGCGGGCGCATTGATTCACGAATATGAACCAACGATGTTTCATTGTAAAATCATGATCGTCGACCATTTTTTGGTGTCGGTAGGATCAACCAATTTCGACAATCGCTCGTTCAGTCTGAACGACGAAGCGAACTTGAATGTATTCGACCAGACCTTCGCAGCGGCCATGACGCAGGTGTTTGAAGCCGACCTGCTTAAAGCTAAACGCGTGACACTGGAAGTCTGGCAGGATCGCCCGTTACACCAACGCGTACGCGAAATGCTCGTCTGGCCGTGGTCGTCCCAGATGTAGCGCTGAATGGAGTTGGAATATGAAGCCGGATGCGCCGGGTACACCCGGCAAACACTTTTCGATGCTGCGCGAGTTTCACCTAGCGGATTTTGTCACGCTCGGCAACGGCGGCTGTGGCGTTATAGCGATCTTCTTCTGTCTCGCCTACGCAACCGTCGGCGCGCGTCATTACATTTATATCGCGGCCGGCCTGGTGGTGCTGGCCCTGGTGCTGGACATCATGGATGGGGTCATCGCTCGCTCACGTCATCAGAGTTCGGTGCTTGGTCGCGAGCTCGATTCGCTGGCGGACGTCATCTCGTTCGGGGTCGCCCCCGCCGTCATTGCCTACGCCACCGGTCTGAACAGCCTGCTCGACAGCACCGCCCTCGTTTTCTTTACGCTTTGCGGCCTGAGCCGACTCGCGCGCTACAACGTCAGTGCTGAAGCATTGTCGCAAGCGGGCAAAGTCCGCTACTACGAGGGAACCCCCATACCCACCAGCGTCATTCCACTCGGTATCCTCCTGTTGGCGTTTCACTATGACCGCTACGCGCCAATTGAAATAGCAGGCCAAAGGGTCGATCTCGCGGTGCTGCCCTTTGTCATATCGGGCTGCTTGATGGTGAGTAAAACTCTGCGGATTCCTAAGCCGTAATTGCAATAGCTTTAGTTAGCACCTGTCGGCGGTAACATCCGCAGATCCCGCATCTTCCTAAGCACCCGAAAACTTAGGCTATGTCCCAGAGATAATTCGCCGGCTTCGGCTACTCGAATGTTGCTGGCGTTGGCGCGTTCGCGCCATCGCTGCGCGGAACCGGCGAGAGCGATCGAAGCCAGCAGAGGAACGTCGATATATCCGAAGCCCCGCCCCCTCAGCGCGCACCGCTCAATGAATCCCATCACTTCGGGATTCGTCGCCTGCGGTGCACTCAGTGGGTCGCCAAACAGGCGCAGTACTTCACGCCGCTTTTTCAAATTACCGCAGGCCAATTATCCCAGCACGAACGGATGCATCAGTACAACGCCGTGCTCCAAGGCGTCGGGGAGCGGTGGCGCATAGCGCAGATGAGCAACCCAGAGGAAGGTATCGATCCGGATCATACGGGCCGCGAACGGCGCCGTGGCAGGGTTGCAGACGGGGCTCAGTGGCGCCGAGTCGGGCCAGGCGCCGCGCGCTTTCCGGATCGATCAAAACCTTGAGCCCTTCGTGGATCAGCGTCATCCGCGCTTTCATGACCGTGGTGCGGTGTGCTTCGATCAACAGTTGGTCATGTAGATCGATGGTGGTGCGCATGCTGCCTTCGCTTCTTGCAGATGCGCTAGAGCTACATCGCATGATGCCCTAATTGATGCATCCGTCTAACGGGGCACCGCATTGATACCGCACAAACGTGTGGGCGCAACGGCGCGGAGATCGCGCCTTCGGCAGCAATGCGTTTGGCGCGCGTCGAAGTGTTGAGAATAGCCTGGGAATAAGTCAGGTGCGGGAGGTCGAAATTGACTACGCCTAGGCCTCACCATGGCGCGCCCGGCGACGTTGACTGAAGGCCTGTTCCTTACCCCCCTCAAGGGAACTTCGCTAGTGTGTGAAAACGCCCTAGTGAGGCCGCTGCACACATGTCGTTTCTAGCAGCCTGTCGGACTTAGGATGAATCTGCTGCTAAGCTTGGACAGCGGTCCAGATTTGCGCGCCTTCTCGTTAAATAGTGTCCGTCCATAAAGCACATTTTTTACGCAATTTGTCGGGGTGTTCTGCGATCGACAAGCGAGAATGGAGCGAGATAAGCCACGCTGGTGATGCAAATCGCGCCAATTCTGGTGCAGTGGAGCGTGGCGTGGTGGGCGGTCGTACAGCGGCCCGTGCGACGACTGCCGAAGGTGACATGCAGCGGACGACAGCGTCGCTATTCGAGTCGATAGCGCGCGAGCAGACTCAAGTTGTAGGCAACTACGGACGACCACACGTAGGCCTCGAAGTGCGTTAGGCCCTTCCAGGTGCAGCGGGCCAGACCGTAGGCGCGCTTCAAGCAGGAGATCCCCGCCTCGATACCGGCGCGGAAGTTACGCAGTCGGCGATAGACCGAGGGACTCTTGACCATGTCGGCGATCTCCAGGCCGCGCTTCTTGTGGAAAGCCACATCTTCGACGCCGGCATCCTTGGCGTCCGTCAGATTGGCGGCCGTGGCATAACCTCCGTCAGCGGCAACCTGTCGCGGCATCGAGCCGTAGTGTGCTTGATGGCGTTCGAGCATCGGCATGAAGCGCTGACTATCGACTGGATTGCCAGCTTCGATGACCGCATCGAGGATGAGTCCGCTGCGTCCAGAGACCAAGTTGAGTTTGTGACCGTATTGAACGCCACGCCGACCTTTGACAATGATGTCGGTGTGCGGCTCGAACAAGCTCACTATCTTCTCACCAGCCGGCACGACCACACCCTTGAACACGCGCCGCTCAGTCTGCGAAATCACCTGCAGAATAAGCGTTTCGTAGTGCTCGACCTGAGCGGACCAGCCCAGCATCTCAACGCTCCACATCAACTCAGCCGATAAGCGCTCGCTGAGCTTGGTCAGGCAAGTCAACGTAGCGCGTGTCACCGCAATCAGATCACGATACAGCGGCGCGCGCTTCGTGGCTCCTCGCGTATACCACAACGCTTGCGCACGCTTTTTCGCGACGCGACTATGATTGACGAACGTCAGACGTGGCGCATCCGGTAGATCTCGTGCCGCTTTGAGCAAGCGAACCATGACGCGGACGCCATCCCATAACAGGTGACTGTCACTCGGCGCGTGGATCGGGCTGTCGGTAACGGTGCTGTCAATCCGTATGCGCTGCGCCGGCTCGATGTGCGTCGTCGCCGCCGTCTTCATCAACGCACGATTGATGCTCTCCCAGGTCTGCGGTTGGATCGCAGCAATGACCTGCTGTAGTGCCGACTTCTTCGGGCACCAGTGCATCGGCAACCGTGCGAACGCCTGGAAGCTCGCCGAGTCCCGCAGATAAAACGCGAGCTCTTCATAACTCAGTTGTCGATGCTGCTTGAGCACCGCACAGCGCAACACTGACTCAGCCGACAATCCGCAGCGCCCAGTCGGCTTCAAACCCCGCCGGCAGAGATCGTTCATCACCGCCGTCAGCACGCTTCGATGCGCATCCAGCCACTCAGACATCGTCTGCAGCTCGCGCCCTAGTTCATGATCGGAAAACACTTCGTATATAGTGGCCTGGGCCGTGCGTTTCTGGCGCATTCCCCCTCCTGCGGTGTTGCTGATTGACTGGAAAATCAGTGGTATGAGATCCCATTAGATCACGACCCGCCGGAGGTTTCGATCCCTCGCCGCAGATATTTTTCTTACCGATCAATACGCTGCCGTTTCTGGACGGACACTA
>JANOXY010000266.1:0-10638 GCA_031418675.1 Pseudomonadota bacterium | reverse complement strand
CGCCGCCATTGCACAAACGAGCGCCGCGACTACCAGACTATTGAAAAAACCATTCTCTACCTTGGTCCTTTGCCGGGTCGTGCCAACCAGGCGGCGTTCATCGCCGAGATGCGCGCTTATCACGCGCTTGGTATCACGCGTGTGATGGTGATGCCCGGTGCACAGGCAGCGGCCACCGAGGTCGCTGACCTCGGGCCGGTCATCGAAGCACTCGCGGCATTCAGCTGACCCGCCGACCTCACTACAACAACTTACCAGCAGGAGAAGTCACCAATGTCTGACGTACAGGGTTACTGTGCCGCGCCCTTTAAGCGCATGCGCAAAGTGCTGGCCGCCAATCTTGCTTCGGGTGAGGATCTTGGCGCCTCGGTCGCCGTCATCGTCAAAGGTGAGATGGTTGTTGACCTCTGGGGTGGCTGGGCCGACAGCGAGCGCAGCCGTGCCTGGGGCGAACACACCATCACCAATGTCTGGTCGACCACCAAGACCATGACCAACCTTACGGCACTGGTGCTGGCCGACCGCGGTCTGCTTGATCTCGACGCGCCGGTGGCACGCTACTGGCCGGAATTTGCCGCCAATGGCAAACAAGGCGTTCTGGTGCGCGATCTGCTGGCGCACACCTCGGGGGTGTCGGCTTGGGCCCAACCGGTCAGCTTGGAAGACGTCTACGACCTGCCAAAATCCACCGCCATGCTGGCCGCCCAGCCGCTATGGTGGGAGCGTGGCACGGCCTCGGGTTATCACGCCTTTAATCAGGGCCATCTGGTCGGCGAGGTGGTGCGCCGCGTGACCGGCAAAACCTTGGGCCGCTACTTCGCCGATGAAGTGGCAGGCCCGCTGGGGGCTGATTTCCACATCGGTCTCGCGGCCGAGCACGATCACCGGGTCTCAAACGTCGTGCCGCCGCCGCCCTTGCCGTTTGATCTCGACAGCCTCGATCGCGACTCCGTGATGTATAAAACCTTCACCGGTCCGGCGCCTGATCCAACCGCAGCCTGGACGAGCGCCTGGCGGCGTGCGGAAATCGGTGCGGCCAACGGCCATGGCAATGCGCGCTCCGTGGCCCGCATCCAGGCGGTGGTCAGTAACGGTGGTGTTATCGATGGCGTGAAGCTGCTCTCGTCGGCGACCATCGCACGCATCTTTGAGGAACAGTCCAACGGCGTTGATCTCGCCATCGGCATTCCTTTGCGCTTTGGCATCGGCTACGCCCTGCCGGAATCGCAAACCATGCCCGATCTGCCACAAGGCCGGGTCTGCTACTGGGGTGGTTGGGGCGGATCACTGGTCGTTAACGACCTCGATCAGAACATGACCGTCGCCTACATGATGAACAAGATGGCACCCGGCATCATCGGCGGGCCACGTTCCGCGGCGCTGCTCAGCGCGGCCTACGCCGCGCTGAGCTGAGGACAGTCAGGGCACCCGTTGGCTGAATAACAGGCGCGCGCCTTGGGCGCCGTATTCTTCGTGATGGGTGATGCCGCTGTTGAGGGTGAAGGTGTCACCGCTGCGACAGGTGTTGGTGCCGGTCGCAGTGACTACGCTGATCTCACCGTCGAGAATCAGCGCCGAAGCGGTGTAGTCGTGGACATGGTCGGTGGTGATCAGATTGGCCTCGCGTTCGACGATGGTGGGTTCCGGGAACCCGTTGGCGGCGAGCATCTCGCGAAAACTGACTTCATTCATGGTGGCTGACTCCTGGGCGCGAAGGCCCCCACTATAGACAATTAGACGGGCACTGGTCAGCTACGGCAGTGCGCTCACCCATAGCAGGAGACATCGTCCATGGACTATATCAACTTCGGGAATACCGGCCTGCGGGTGTCGCGTCTGTGCCTGGGCTGCATGAGCTACGGCTCGCCGAGCTGGCGTGACTGGGTGATGGACGAAGCCGCAGCCATGCCGTTTTTCCAGCGCGCTTTTGAGCTCGGCATCAACTTCTTCGACACCGCCGACGTCTATTCCCTGGGCGAAAGCGAACGCATCCTGGGCCGCGCGATCCGCGCCGCGAACGTCAAGCGTGAAGATGTGGTGATAGCGACCAAGGTCTATTTCCCGCTACGCGGCGGCGAAAATTCTCGGGGCTTGTCGCGCAAACACATTCTGCATGCCATCGATGGGTCCTTGCAGCGGTTAGGCACCGATTACGTGGACATCTACCAGATCCATCGCCTGGATCGGGTCACACCTATGGAAGAAATCATCGACACGCTGCACGACGTGGTGAAAGCCGGCAAAGCGCTTTATCTCGGCGCGTCCAGCATGTACGCCTGGGAGTTCTCACGGCTGCTGCACCTGGCCCAGAGCGCCGGCCTGACACGTTTTGTCTCCATGCAAAACCATTACAACCTCGTCTATCGCGAAGAAGAGCGCGAGATGCTGCCCCTGTGTCGCGCCGAAGGCATTGCCGTCATTCCGTGGAGCCCACTTGCACGCGGCTTTTTGACCGGCAATCGTCAACGGGGCGCAGCGGGCAAGGGCGGCGGCGAAACCCTGCGTGCCAATAGCGACGAGTTGGCCGCGCAGATGTATTACCAGGATGACGATTTTGCGGTGGTTGACGCGGTGAGCGCCATTGCCCGTAGCCGCGGCGTGCCAAATGCCCAGGTGGCACTGGCCTGGTTGCTGGCCCAGCCCGGCATCACGGCACCGATCATCGGCGCGACCAAACTGCCGCACATGGAAGATGCCGTGGCGGCCCTCGAGCTGCGTTTAAGCGCGGACGAATTGCGCGCACTAGCCTCACCTTACAAACCCCATCCAGTGCTCGGCGCGCTGTAACCACTGGCGTTAGCGCCGCACTCGCGTTTATCTTTGCCCGGGCGAGTTCATAAATAAATAAATTTCGAGGGGATCACCATGCGTCGCGACATCGAATTTAAGTCCGAAGGGCTGACCTTACGGGGCTGGCTGTATAAACCATCCAAAGGCAAAGCGCCGTTCCCGACGGTGGTCATGGCGCACGGTTTTTCGGGCGTCAAGGAAATGGGCCTGGACGAATACGCCGATGTGTTCTGCAAGGCCGGCATGGCGGTGCTGGTGTACGACAACCGCTGCCTGGGCACCTCTGAGGGCAAACCGCGTGCCGATATCGACCCGGTGGCCCAGATGCGCGACTACCGCAGCGCCATCACCTTCGCGCAGATGCAGAAAGAGTGCGATTCCGATCGCATCGGCGTGTGGGGCACGAGTTACACCGGCGGCACCGTGTGTGCGGTCGCGGCCCTCGACCGGCGCGTCAAAGCGGTGGTCAGCCAGGTGCCCTTCATGAATGGGGTGCGTAACCTGCAGCAGTTCCTGCCGGTGGTGGGCATGAAAGCTTTCCGCGAAATGCTGGATGAAGATCGCAAACGGCGCGTCGAAGGCAAACCTTCCCAATACATGAAAATGTGCACGCTCGATCCCACCGAGCCGCACCTGTTCCCTGGCGATCAGACTTACAATTTCATCCATCGCTACGCGGGCGCGGGCAAGAAGTCGACCTGGCAGAACCGCGTCACCCTGCGCTCCATCGACTACATGCTGGAATATGACGTCAGTGGCTATATGAAGCTGATCAGCCCCACGCCGCTACTGATGATCGTCTCCGAATTTGACACCTGCACACCGACCGATATCGCGCTTGACCACTTCAATATGGTGCCGGGACCAAAACAATTGAAGATCATCAAGTCTGACCACTACGAAGCCTATGTCGAGAAGTTCGACGAGACCAGTAGCGCCGCCTGCGAATTCTTCTGCGAGAACCTCTAAAACGGGCTTACGCCGGGCGCTGCACCCGCAGCGCTCAGGCGGGTGCCGGCGCGCCCATGCGTCGTGAAAACCACGCACCTACACTCGCCACACCGATGCCGGCGAGCGCAAAAGCGACACCGTAACCAGCACCGTCGATAATCCAGCCGACCAGCAGCACGCCCAGCCCCTGGCCGAGAAAAATCATAAACACCCACAAGGCCAGCGCCGTGCCCCGCGCATTGGGATCGAGTTCAGTGGCACGGGTCTGCATGGTGTTATGAAAGGTGTAAAAGCCAAACCCAGCCAAGAACAACAGCGGCGGCGTCAGCCACCAGACCGGCAATATCGGCAGCACCAGATAACTAATTCCGAGCACTGCTGAGCCAGCCAGCACCATACGTCGCTCTCCCAGCCGCCTGACGATGGGTCCCACTTTGGCGCTGTACACCATGCCACCGACACCGTACATGCTTAGGATTAGGCCTATGGTGGCGTAACCGAGTCCAAAGCGGTGACGCAAATAAGCACCGTAAAATGCGGCCACGCCAAATATGAATACACCTTCCAGCGTACCGGTAATGACCACGGCGCGGCTCCGTGCATGGCGCAACACCCGCCAGTAGATGGCGAGAATTTCCTTGAACGAGCGCTGCGGGGCCGCGCTGCTCACAGGCTGGCGTGTCGCCGCCGTCCACAGCAACACCGAGATCACTGCACTGAAAGCTGCGAACAAATAGAAGATGTGACGCCACTGGAGGTACTGCGCGGCAAATCCGCCCAGACAACCGCCCGCGATCTGGCCCAGCACCAGGCCATTGATGTAGCGACCAATGACCAGCTGGCGAGATTCATAGGGCACTTCGTCGGCCAGGTAAGCCATGGCCAAGGGCACCGTACCAGCCATGGTCGCGCCACACAGAAAACGCATCACCGCCAGTTCGTGCAGGCTGCCGACCACGGCCGAACCGAACACGAACAGAGTCGACACACTTAACGCTGCGGCCATGACGCGCAGCTTGCCAACGCGGTCGCCAAGCGGCCCGAAGAGGATTTGGAAGGCGCCGTAAGGCACCGCGAAAGCGCTCACCACCACACCGGCAGCACCGACCGTGGTGTGGAAATCTTCGGCGATTAATGGCAGCAATGGCCCGGTCACGGTCATCACGGCCACCACCACGAAGCTGGAAGCACCGAGCAGGAAAACGATGGATGGCACGGTGCAGCGTGTCCTGTCGGCAATGATGGCAGGCTGGCGGCGGAGCGGTGCCGCCAAACCAGGTCGGCACGCGACCTTAGTCGCATTCATGGATGCTGTCCAATTGGCAGCGGCGCGCAGCGTGGGCCGCTGTCGATTTTTCTACTAGAATCGAGCGTGCTCCGCCGTGAGCCCGTTATGGAGATCTTCTCATCGATGCAAGCAGTCTCGCCTAAGCCAGCACTCGCGCGTCTGCAGGAAATCGGTTTTGAGCTAGCGGGCGAATGGCTGCTTGAAGAAGATGGACCCGTGATCGAAGTGCGACGTTATGGGGCGGCAGCGAACGTGCTCTACGCCTTTGTCAGCGACCACGAATTGCTCTATATCGGCCGCTCGGGACGCTCACTGGGAATACGTATGCAGGGCTACGAATTGGGTGGGCCTGCGCGCTCTGTGCGTGCTCGCAATCGCGAGCGCATCATCGGCATGTTGATGCTCGACCAGCAGGTCGCGCTGTATGCGATGCCCGATCCGGGTGCGATGTTATACGGCTCGTTCCGCGTCAATCTCGCCGCGGGCCTGCAGCACAGCCTGATCGACGCACTGGACCCACCTTGGAACAAAGCCGCGGCCAGCACCTTCGACAATGCCGAACCAACACCCTTAAATGTGGTCATGTCGGAAGCGCGCCGAGGACGCGGTGGCGCGACCAGCGATGACGATGAGCCCGCGATACTCACAACTGAAGCGTGCGGATATCGTTTCCTGGTCGGCTACATGTACATGAATAAGGGCTTCTTTAACGTGCCGGCACGCTATTCACGCCTGTTCGGCAAAGATCGGGAAAAGATCAAAATTCTGTGTGGCCGAGACAAATCGACTATCCATGGTCACATCGACCGCTCCAGCAATACCAACGCCGCGCCGCGCATCGTTGGCGGCGGCGCACTCAAAAGCTGGTTCGAGGAACATGCAGGTCTGAACAATCCCGTCGATATCGACATACTGGCGCCGAATGCCGTGTGGATCCGCAATCCGGGTACCCGCTTTGAATGAGTTCGCCGCGAACCGCACGGGATGCCCAAGCCCGAACCATTGCTTTAGACTGAATTACCGCTGCCATGGATAAATCCCTCAAACAACTTGCTGTGTTGTACGCCGACGTGTCGGGTAGCACACGGCTGTACGAACAATATGGTGACGCCATCGCGCGCACGGATCTGGCACTGTGCATTGAGATCCTGCGCGCCATCGCCAATGGTCTCAACGGCGAAACCCTCAAAACTATCGGTGATGAAATTCAGGTCGCCTTTAGCGAACCGGTAAAAGCCGCCCTGTGTGCCACCGAAATGCAGGCCGGACTGCGCCGCGCCGGTGAAGAAGGTCGTTTCCAGATGGGTGTGCTGCACATCAAGATAGGCTGGCACTACGGTGCCGTGGTGTGGCGCGATGAGGAAGTACTGGGCGAAGCGCCGCTCACCGCTCAGCAGATCATCAAACTCGCCAAGGCAGATGAAATTCTGACCTCGGCTCAGGCGGTCGAAACCCTGCCGGGACCGCTGTTTCCTGATATCCACCCTATCGAAAAAGTGCCGGCCGAAGCCTGGTCGGGGCTGTTGGAAATCTACAAGATGCCGTGGGAGCGCAGTGGCGATGAAACCCAGATCTCGTCGCGACCGCGTGCCGCGGTCACCGCAACCGAAATCGCCTTGTTATTGAGTTACGGTGACATTGAACTGCGTGTTGACTCGCGCAATACCGCTTGCAGCGTCGGGCGCGGCAAGGAAGCGAGCTTACAGGTCAATGGTCGCCTGACCTCGCGCCAGCACGCGGAGATCAGCTTCCGCAATGGTCGCTTTTATCTGCGTGATGAAAGCACCAACGGCTGCTACATCGTCACCGAAGACGGCACACGCAAACATCTGCGCCGCGAAGAAGACGTGCTGACCGGTCGCGGCCACATCGGCTTTGGCGCCTGGCCCGAAAAAGATGCCGACGGCAGCATCACCTTCGATTGCGCGGGGCCGACCGCAAGCAGTTGAAGCGTTTGCGCGTGCAGATCCCGTAGGTCCGAATTCATTCGGACATTCCGTTCCTGTAGGTCCGAATTCATTCGGACATTCGATTCCAGAGCATCCAGCGAGCTTATAACCGCCAATGTCCGACTGAAGTCGGACCTACGGAAGAGTGCTGGTTCAGGCCGCGCCCGCCACCGCGGTTTGTCGTGCCGTCATCTTCGCCACCTGCCAGGCGAGTAATACGCCACAGAACAAACACAACGCCACACCGTAGAACACTTCAAGGGCTAAGCCGTGATCGAGCATTTTGCCGAACACCACAGGCCCCGCCGCGATACCGGCATCGAGCCCCGAATAAACCACCCCATACACGCGCCCTGTCGCGCCTGCCGGTGAGGCGCTGCGGATCAGCATGTCCCGTGATGGGCCGCTTAAGCCTGAGCCAAAGCCCATCACCACCATGAAACCCATCGCGTAGATACCGGGCAGCAGTTGCAAGGCGACAGCCAGCGCCGCCAACACTGACAGCGCAAGTGCGATGGTGATATTGCGCTCCAGCGCACGGCTGCGCGTGACCAGCCAACCGCCAGCGAGCATGCCGCAGGCACTCGCCAGCATATACACCGTGATGCTCATCGCGGCGTCGTGACGATCCAAGCCGTAGCCGGCAGTGAAGACCGTGGGCGCAAAACTCTGTACACCACCCAGCGCAGCGGCAACAAAAAAGAAAAAACCAAAACACAGCCAGATGGTCGGCAAACGCAAAAACGCAAACATCGATTCCGTGCCGCCCGGCAGTGCTGGGCTAGCGGTCACGGTGACGCGTGCCGGTGCGTCGAGCACGCCGCGATAAAGCCATACCAGCAAGATCATCGCGAGCGGCAATAGCGCGGCGGCGAACACCGCGACACGCCAACCGAAAGGCACCGCCAAGCCGACCAGAAACAAAGGTGCAAAGGCCCAGCCCAGACTACCGCTTATGCCATGGGCCGAATACGCCGGCCCCAGGCGCGGCACACTGACACGATGATTGATAAACCAGAAATCAACCGGATGAAACACGCAGTTGCCGAGCCCGGCAAACACCGCGCCGAGCACAAAGCCCGCGTAACTATGGCTAACGGCGAACAGCAAAGCACCACTCGCCAAACAAGCCAGCCCGCCCACCAAGGTCGTGCGAGGGCCAAAACGATCAACCATGAAACCGGCGGCGGCTTGGCCCAGACCCGACACGGCGAACAATACACTCAGAATGAAACCCAGCTGCGCGTAGCTCCAGCCGAATTCAGCCTTCAGCCACGGAAACAGTGGCGCCAGCACGAGCTGAAAAAAATGACTGAGCATGTGCGCCGTAGCGATCAGGGCGACCAATAACGCATCATCGCGCCATGGCACCGGATTGATGCCGACGCTATCGCTGCTCGAACTCATGGCGGATAGCGCAGGCCTGCTTGCGCGAATTTCGTGTTGTCGGACATCATGGGCAGCGCAGTCTGGTTTGCGTAGTGCGGCGCGCACCATAACCTGACGCGCGGTACGAATGCACGTGCGCGCCAGGCGACCAGGCCCACGATCTCACCAACAAATCAGCGACGGAGAACCCGAATGAAAGCCATGCTCAGCACCGCGCCCGGCGGCCCGGCCACCTTGGTTTTAAGCGAATTGCCGGCACCAAGCGCAGGCCCCGGCGAGGTGCGGATTCGGGTCCGCGCCTGCGGCGTGAATTATCCGGACACCCTCATTATCGAGGACAAATACCAGTTCCGCCCCGCGCGTCCGTTTGCGCCCGGCGGTGAAGTAGCCGGTGAGATCGACCAATTGGGCGCCGGTGTCACCGGTCTGAAGGTCGGCGACCGCGTCATCGCCATGCTCGGTCACGGCGGCATGGCCGAACAGGTGGTCACCCCAGCCGCCAAGGTATTCGCTATGCCGGCGGGCATGCCGTTCGACGAAGCAGCGACTTTTATTCTGACCTACGGCACCTCCTACCACGCGCTCAAGCAGCGTGCTGCTTTGTTGGCCGGTCAGTCGTTGCTGGTGCTAGGTGCCGCCGGTGGTGTCGGTCTGGCGGCAGTGGAGCTGGGCAAGGCTATGGGTGCCCGTGTCATCGCAGCGGTATCGACGCAAGAAAAGCTCGCTCTGGCGAAGGCCCACGGCGCCGATTCCGGTCTGGTCTATCCGACTGGACCGTTTGATAAAGACGGCACCAAAGCGCTGGCCGGGCTGTTCAAAGAAGCCTGCGGCGCAAATGGCGCAGATGTCATTTACGACGCTGTAGGCGGTGACTATGCCGAAGCCTCGCTGCGCGCCATCGCCTGGGAAGGACGTTTCCTGGTAGTCGGTTTTCCAGCCGGCATACCGCGTTTACCGCTCAATCTCGCGCTACTGAAAAACTGCGCCATCGTCGGCGTTTTCTGGGGCGCGTGGACCGAACGCGATGCGGCAGCCAGCGAGCAGAATAATCGTGAGCTGGTGGCGTTTTACCAGCAGGGCAAGATCAAGCCCCACGTGTCCGGGCACTATGCCCTGGCCAAAGCGGGTGATGCGATCGCTGACCTCGCGGCGCGCAAAGCGCTGGGCAAACTGGTGGTGATGATCGACGACTGAACACGCGGCAGTTGCGTGGTGCCGGTTGGTACCGCGCAACGCCCTGTCGCTGTGCGCCCTCGAGGGTGAGTGCGTATAAGGAGATTTCCATGGCAGGCAATATTGAAGAACGCAATGCATCCAGTTTGTCGGGCTGGCTTGCGCTGCTGGTGATACTCGCCGGCGCGGGCTGGTTTGCCGTCGGCTTCATTGCTCCGCTGGTTCGTGAGCAGGGTCAGCCGAACGGTACGATGCTGTTTCTGTTGCCGGTGCTGATATTCATGCTCAAGGGTTTTGTGGTACTCGAACCGAACAAGGCCAGCGTGCAGAATTTTTTCGGCAACTATGCCGGCACCTTGCGCGAGCCAGGTTTTTTCTGGGTCAATCCTTTTAATAACAAGCACCCAATCTCCTTGCGCGCCCACAACCTCAATACACCAACGCTCAAGGTCAATGATCGGGCGGGAAATCCTATTGAAGTGGCTGCTGTTATTGTTTGGCGAGTATTCGACACCGCCCGTGCGGTATTCGATGTCGAGGATTTTCGTGCTTATGTGACCATGCAAAGTGAGTCGGCCGTGCGTCAGGTCGCGAGTGCGCGCTGGTACGACGGTGATGAGCATGGCAAGGACAGTCTGCGTAGCGACCTTGAGGCGGTGGCGCGTTTGCTGGTTGAAAGCATTCAAGCGCACTGCGCGCTGGCCGGCCTCGAGATCCTAGAAGCGCGAATTTCCCATCTGGCCTACGCGCCCGAAATCGCCGGTGCGATGTTGCGCCGTCAACAGGCGGTCGCGGTTGTAGCGGCCCGGACTCAGATAGTCGAAGGCGCGGTCGGTATGGTCAGACTCGCCATCGAACGGCTCGAGCACGAGGGCGTCGTGAAGTTGGCGGACAGTGACCGGGTGCGCCTGGTGACAAATCTCATGACGGTCTTGGTGGCTGAAAGCGGCGTCCAACCGATGTTATCGGTCGATCACCTCTGAGCGGGACACAATGCAGGAAAATATCGCGGTTGGGACCCTCATCGCCTGCGCGCTGGTATCCGCCCTGGGTGTTTTGCTGATCGCCGCCGGCCTGTTGGGTCTGCTGCAAGCCGCA
>JANOXY010000265.1:0-2570 GCA_031418675.1 Pseudomonadota bacterium | reverse complement strand
TTGATGGGCTTAGTCGCCGACCGGGCGGGTATTCAGTTCCGCTTGCTCAACCGTTCCAAAGGCCCCGCCGTGCGCGGCCCGCGTGCCCAAGCCGACCGCAAACTCTATCGCCAGCATATGCAGGCTTTTCTGCAAGACTATCCCAATCTGACCTTGATCGCGGCCTCAGCTGAAGATCTGCTGATCGAAGACGGGCAGGTGGCAGGTGTCGTCACTGGCAATGGCCAAACCTATGCCTGCGCCGCTGTGGTCCTAACCACAGGCACGTTCCTGCGCGGGTTGATTCATCTCGGCGAACGAAAGATTCCCGCCGGGCGCGTGGGCGAAGCCCCTTCATTGGGCCTGTCCAAAACCCTTGAGAGTTTCGGCCTTAACTTGGGCCGCCTGAAGACCGGTACGCCTCCAAGGCTGGATGGCAACACCATCGATTGGGCCGCCCTAGAAATGCAGCCAGGCGATGATCCGCCGGTCCCGTTCTCGTTCCTGACGGAAACGATCACCAATCCTCAGGTCCAGTGCGGCATCACCCGAACAACGCCAGAAACCCACGCGATCATCAAAGCCAACCTTCATCGGGCGCCGATGTACTCCGGCCAGATCGAGGGCACAGGCCCGCGCTATTGCCCTTCGATCGAGGACAAGGTGGTTCGCTTCGCCGGGCGCGACAATCATCAGATTTTTCTTGAGCCCGAAGGCCTGGATGACCCAACGGTCTATCCCAACGGCATCTCGACCTCATTGCCAGAAGACGTCCAAATGGCACTCTTAGCGACGATCCCAGGTCTGGCGAAAGTCCACATGGTCCGCCCGGGCTATGCCATCGAGTACGACTATGTTGATCCCCGAGAGCTGTCGCCAACCCTAGAACTCAAGCGCCAACCTGGGCTTTTCCTCGCAGGCCAGATCAATGGCACGACAGGATACGAAGAGGCTGGCGCCCAGGGCTTGGTGGCCGGCTTGAACGCAGCGCTAAAAGCTGACGGGCAGGGGCCACAAGCCTTTGATCGCGCCTCGAGCTATATCGGAGTGATGATCGACGACTTGGTGACCCGTGGCGTGACAGAGCCCTACCGCATGTTTACTTCGCGCGCCGAATACCGCCTTAGCCTCAGGGCCGATAACGCCGATCAACGCCTGACCCCAATGGGTTTGGCTCTGGGCTGCGTGAGTACCAAGCGAGAGCGGGCCTTCACTGAAAAAATGGTGGCACTCGCCGCCGCGAAAACCTCCCTCACCGCCCTGTCCATCACCCCAGTGGCGGCCGCCCGCGAGGGTATTGCTCTGAACCAAGATGGCGCCCGACGCAACGCGATTGAACTGCTGTCTCACCCCAATGCCGGCCGCGCCGCCGTCCTCAAGCTTTGGCCGGACCTAGCGGCCATTTCGGAAACGGTTCTCGACCAGCTTGAAGCTGATTCGATCTATGCTGGCTACATCGATCGCCAGGAGGCCGACATCCAAGCCTTCCGCCGCGACGAAAAACTGACCCTGCCCGCGGATCTCGATTACGCCAAGGTCCCAGGACTCTCGACCGAGATCATCCAAAAGCTCTCGCGCATTCGGCCCGCGACCCTGGGACAAGCAAGCCGCGTCGAAGGCATGACTCCAGCCGCTGTTACGGCTTTGCTTTTAAGTGTCAAAATTCGTTCCCGTCGAACAGCCTGAGTCGCGGCGTGACCACAACCTCCGATTACACTTCTCTTGACTTTGCCCGTGAGCTGGGAGTCGCACGTGAAACCGTGAGTCGCTTATCCACATATGTGGAAATCCTCACAGTCCGGAACCAGCAACTAAATTTAGTTTCCGAGTCAACTATGCAACAGGTGTGGCGCAGACACATCTTGGATTCAGCGCAGCTGGTTGAGCAAATCCCCGCCAGCGCCAAGACCCTAGTCGACCTCGGCAGCGGCGCCGGCTTCCCGGGAATGGTGCTTGCCATCATGCTCAGCGAACGTCCCGGACTGAAGGTCCATTTGATTGAATCCACCCAGAAGAAGTGTAGGTTTTTGGAAGAAGTGGGCGAGGCGACCCATGCCCCCATACAAGTCCATTGGACCCGCGTAGAATCGGTCAAGAATCTCCGCGCCGATGTAATTACGGCACGCGCCGTCGCACCACTCGAAAAGCTCCTGAAACTCGCCTACCCCTACTTCCGGCCTTCGAGCACCGGACTGTTTCTTAAGGGAAAATCGCTCAGCCACGAATTGACCCTAGCCTCTAAATCCTGGAAACTCGACTCAACCCCCGTCCCGAGTAGGTCAGACCCATCGGGAATTGTGTTGCGAGTGACAGGATTATCCCCTTGGCGGACGCCCCAGAAACCGTCTTAGCGCCGCGCCACGCGCGGACCGAAAAGACGCGCATCATTGTCATCGCCAATCAAAAAGGCGGTGTCGGTAAAACGACGACGGCAATCAACCTGGGCACCGCCCTGGCTGCCGTTGGAAAACAGATCCTCGTCATTGATGTCGATCCACAAGGCAATGCCTCAACCGGTCTTGGCATCGCCAAGCACCAACGCGGCCAGTCGATTTACGAAGTCCTGATCGGCCATGCCAAATTGCAGGAAG
>JANOXY010000264.1:0-6377 GCA_031418675.1 Pseudomonadota bacterium | reverse complement strand
CTTGGCGCTAAGGGCTTCGAGGTTGTCACGGCGGCGGACGGTCGTTCGGCTCTAGCGCTGGTCGACCAGCGTGCGTTCGATCTCGTGATCCTCGATCTCAAGATGCCAGAGATGCGTGGCGAGGAAGTGCTGCGGCAACTGCGGCAGCGATATAGCCAGACGCAGCTGCCGGTTATCGTGCTGGCGGCCAGCAACGACCGTGGCGATATACAACGCACCCTCGCGTTGGGCGCCAATGACTACATCGTCAAACCGGGGGATTTTCCGATTCTGCTGGCGCGCATCCAGACCCAGCTCACTTTGCGCGATGCGATCTCGCGGCTGCAGACCCAGAGCGCGCTGCTGCGCGAAACCCAGGCGCTGGGCCACAGTGGTAGCCACCTGCCGGGTGCACTCGCAACCAACGCCCGGGGCATTCCATTCGACGTACTGCATGACCACACCCCGATGACCTGCTTCGCCTTGTCGGCGGACGGTCATGTGCTGCACACCAATTATTTCGGCGCGCGCTATCTGGGCTACGAAGCGCGCGCACTGCTCGGACGCCCGATGCTTGATCTGTACGACCCGGAAGATCGACCGCTAGCGACGGAAAATCTCGCCGCAGCTCGCGACCTGCCAGGTCGTGTGCATCGCTGGGACATCCGGCATGTGAAAAAAAATGGCGAGATCATCTGGATGCGCAATACAGCCCGCGCAGTACGCGGCGGCGGTCTGGATTTGGTGCTTTTAACTTGCGAAGACATCGACGACGCTTATCGCCTCAGCGCATTGCTGAGCTTTCAGACCAGTCACGACGAACTGACCAAACTGGCCAACCGCAAAAGCCTTGAACAGCGCCTGCAACAGGTGATTGCCAGTGCCCAGAGTGAACACACCGAGCACGCTCTGGCCATTCTCGATATCGATCAGTTCAAACTCATCAACGATAACTACGGATCTGCTGCCGGCGACGACTTGTTACGTGAGGTGGCAGGCCTGATCAAACAAGCCACACGCAAGCGCGATACGGTCGCGCGCATCGGTAGCGATGAGTTTGCGGTGTTGTTGGAGGACTGTCCGCTGGAGTTCGCGCAGCGCACTGCCGAAACATTGCGTCGTGTTGTTGAGTCCCACGGATTTCACTGGCACGGCCGCCGCTACCCAGTGTCGGCCAGCATTGGCATCGTCGCGATCAACGATGCGAGCGATACGCCAGGTGATGTACTGAGCCTGGCCGACACAGCCTGCTACGCGGCCAAGGATTCTGGCCGCAACTGTGTGCATACCTACGAGCCGGATAATCCTTCGATTCAGCAGCGACATGGCGAAATGCGCTGGGCGGCGCGCATCAATCAGGCCATGAACGACGGGCGCTTTGAGCTTAATTGTCAGCTCATTGCCCCGCTCACGGCGGCTGGGCACGAGGGCCGGCGTGGTGCGCATTACGAGATCCTGCTGCGTATGCGCGACGAATACGGTCAGTTGATCCAACCCGGCGAGTTTCTGCCGGCTGCCGAGCGCTACAACCTGTCAAGCCGCATCGATCGCTGGGTAATCGACAATGTGTTCAAGTGGTTGACCGCGCGACCGCGCGCGTTGCTGGAAGTCGGTCAGGTCAGCATCAATCTATCGGGCAGGTCGATTGGCAACGCCGAGATACTGCAGTTCATCCTCGCCGCGTTCCGCGATGGGCAGGTGCCGGCTGACAAGATCTGTTTCGAAATAACCGAAACCGCCGCGGTCGCCGATCTGGTGGGCGCCACGCAGTTCATCGCCCGCCTGAAAGAGTGCGGCTGTCAGTTCGCGCTCGACGACTTCGGCAGCGGGTTTTCATCGCTCGCCTACCTTAAACAGTTACCGGTTGACTATCTGAAAATCGACGGTGCCTTTGTACGGGATATGGCCCACGAGCCGATCGACCACGCGATGGTCCGTTCGATCAACGATATCGGCCATCTGTTGGGCAAACGAACCGTGGCGGAATTTGTCGAAAGCGCCGCGACGATAAAATTGTTGCGCACGCTTGGTGTGGATTTTGCCCAGGGTTATGCGGTAGGACGTCCCGTGCCCATTGCGCACATGCAACGCGAAGACTGATCGGGCCGCAGTCTAGGTCCAACTTCCGGCAGACATTCGATCCAGAGCGCTGTGGCGCGCTGAAGAATGTCGGCATGAATTTGCACCTACGGGTCAGCCTGTGTGGCGGCAACCAAGTCCGCTGGGGTATCGATATCGCGTAGTACGCCGCTGTCGTCGGTGGCGAAGGCAAACAGCTCATCACGGTGGGCATCCAGCACCAAACGCGCGCCGCGATCCCCTTCCAACGTGAGCAACTCAGCGCCGAAGCGCGCCGGAAATATCACAGGGTGTCCTGCCTGGCCGGCGCAGATCGGCACCACGATTCGATCTTCGCGCCGCCAGCAGGCTGTCAACGCTGACAAGGTTGCGCCACTGATCAGCGGCATATCGGCCAGCGCCACCATCCACCCCGCGCTGTCGCGACTGGCGGCCACGCCACAGGCAAGACTGTGGGCCATGCCCAGCTCGGCCTGCGCACAGCGCACGACGCGATAACCGCCATCCTGAAAGGCACGGGCCGTGTTGTCGTCACTCGCGCGTACGACGACCACCATGCGCTCCACCACCGTTGCCAGCCTGGCCGCCGCCAGCAAGCCGACGGTTTGGCCGTCGGGCAGTGTCGCCAGCAGCTTGTTGGCGCCAAAACGCCGTGCCGCACCGGCCGCTAACAGCACCCCGGTGAGGGGCAAATCGGCGACGCGGTTCAGGGCGACACGCGCTCGGTCGTGATGATCACCCCATTACGTGCGGCAGTAATGTCGGTCATCACCGCCAGCGCGATTTCCTGCGGCTTACGCGTTTGGAGATCAATTCCTATCGGTCCACGGATGCGCTGCACATCAGCTTGGGACATTCCGAAGTGTTCGATTAAACGAGCGGCGCGCTTAGCGGTAGTGCGGCCCGATCCCAGCGCGCCGAGATAGAAGGCCTGGCTACGCAGGCCTTCGAGCATGGCCAGATCATCTACCTTGGGGTCGTGGGTCAGGGCCACAATCGCGGTGTGGGCGTCACAGGCACGCGCACCGATAAAATCGTCGGGGTAGTCACCCACCACCGGCAGTTCGTGCAAGTCCCACGCGTCGCGATACTCAGGGCGCGGGTCGCAGACTTCGATGGCGTAATCAAGCAAGTTTGCGAAGCGACACACCCAACTGGCGAGTTCGCCTGCGCCTACCACCACCAGGCGCCAGGCGGGTTCGTAGACAACACTCAATACCTGGTCTGCCAAGCGCGTGCGCGCTGCGCTATCGGCGCTCGTCCAGGCCACGCTACGATGTTCAAGATCAAGCTGCCGCACTACGGATTGCCCCGCGCGCAAAGCGCCCATCATGGCGGCCAATTCAGGAATACTCGCCAGCGGCTCCAGCGTCAGCAACAAACGGCCACCGCAGGGCAAGGTGCGACTGGTGTCAGAGTTATATTCGATAGTTTCAAAGCCGCGCGGGAAGTCCTCGCGCACCCGCGCCAACAACTCTTCTTCTATGCATCCACCCGACACTGAGCCGGCAAACCGCCCGCTTTCACCCAACACCATGAGCGCTCCCGCCGGTCGCGGTGACGAACCCCAGGTGTGGGCCACGGTCGCCAACACCACCCGCTCGCCCTCGGCCACCCAGCTTTGTCCGCGTTCTAAAACTTCAATTTCGCTACGACTCACCGGCGATACTCCCTGGCATAACTTCAATAGGACCCGCGCAGGATACTAGAATTGATTTCCGCACAATTGAACCGGCAATCTGTGTGCTCTCAATCGCGCTCACCGCTTAGGAACACAAACAATGACGCAGCCCGATACTTCGCACCCGCTGCTGCTAAAGGCCATGGCATGCGACCTCGATACGCTGTTACCGCTGGTGCGGGCCTATCACAGCTTTGAAGAAGTCGCTCTGTGCGAGTCTGCCCGCAGTGCAGCTATAAGCACCCTGCTAGCCCATCCGGATTACGGCGCGATCTATCTGATATCCGTTGTCGGCGAAGTCGTTGGATATATCGTTTTGGCCTTCGGCTTCAGTCTTGAATTTGGTGGCCGGGACGCTTTTGTCGACGAATTTTTCATCGCACCCTCGGCACGCGGCAAGGGGCTAGGCAGCGCGGTTTTGGCAGCCTTGCCGGGTCTCGCGGCGGAGCTCGGCTTGCACGCATTGCATCTGGAAGTGGCGCACCACAATACCCGTGCGCAGCAACTCTATGGCAAAGCAGGCTTCCTCGCCCGTGCTCGCTATATGCTCATGAGCCGGGCCGTTCCAAGCGCCTGAGCGGATACTACTGCGGCAGGCCGCCGTGTTTGAGCTTGTAGTTGGAAATGCGGCCTTCGAGATCCGTCAGCAGACCGTCCATGCCTCCTGCTTTAACGATGGCACTGAAAGTGCTGCGATAGTTGTTGACCAGACTGACGCCTTCGATCACAACGTCATAGGCGACCCATTTGCCCTTGGTCAGCTTCAGCCGATAGGTAATGGGAATGCGCTTGTCGCTGGTCACCACTGCGGTATCGACCGTCGCGCGATCCTTTCGCACTTGCTCGGCCAGGTACTCAACACGCTGGTCTGAGTAAGACTCGATTTTGGTGCGATAGGTGTCTTCGAGATATTGCGAAAAGTATTCAACAAACTGACGCTTCTCTTCTGTCGTGGCCTCCTGCCAGTTGGTCGCAAGCACGCTTTGCGACATGCTGCGAAAGTCGAAACGGTCATTGATGATGCGGCCGATACTGGCCCAGCGCTCTTCACGTTCCAAGCTTTGGCCTTTCAAACCTGCGATGACCTGCTCGATGGCGACCTTGACCGTATCGGTCGGTGTGCCCGCTGCGCTGACAGGCGTAGCAGACCCCAGCAGCATGGCAAACCCAATACTCAATAGCCTGATCGCCTGCATCATATTGCGGGCCTCCTGTGTCCGTAGCACTTATACCGCACAACGCCTCATGCCCACCACGATCCACTCATCGCCAATCTCAAAGCGCTCTAGCCAGTCACCGCCCGGTTTGGCAACCTCCAGCAAGGCCTGCGCCAGCGTTTCGCGCCCAATGAATTCGTGATTACCGGCAATGGATTTGGCCAGCGCCGGTGATGCCTGATACTCGACCTGGATACGGTCGGTGAGTTCCAAATCGGCCGACTTGCGCATGCCCTGGATGCGATTGACCACCTCGCGCGCGTGGCCCTGGGCGCGCAACTCATCGTCGATCTGCACGTCGAGCGCAACGGTAACACCACCCTCCTGCGCCACGCTCCAGGCCCCGATCTCCTCACTGAGGATCTCAACCTCGTCGCACTTAACATCAATGCTTGTTTCGTCGAGGGTGAGCTGAAACACACCGTCGGTCTGCAGACGTCGGATCTCCGCGTCACCCCAGGTTGCGATGACGGCGGCCGCGGCCTTCATCTGTTTGCCCAGTCGCGGCCCGAGCTTCTTGAAATCAGCCTTGGCAGAGCGCTTTACCACACCGCTGGAATCGGCAATGTATTCGATAACACGCACGTTAACTTCGTCGAGGATGATATCGCGTACCCGCTCAACTTCGCGCTGGTCGACGGCGGTGCCGATCACCAGCAGCATACGCGCCAAGGGTTGACGCACATTGATATGGCTGCGATTGCGCAATAACAGGACCAGCTGCACGACGGTGCGAGCGAGTTCCATGCGCGCCTCGAGGGCGGGCTGAATGACCGCCGCATCGGCATGCGGGAAACGCACCAGATGGACCGATGGCTGTATGTCGCGCCTGGCCACTTCGTTCAAGCGTCGATACAGCCAGTCGGAAAAAAACGGCGCGAGCGGGCTCATCATCGACGCCAGCCCGAACAGGCAATCAAAAGTCGTCTGATAAGCGCACAGCTTGTCATGTGCCGATACTGTCTCGGTGCTGACACTAACTTTTTTCGCCGCCCAGAAGCGCGAACGCGAACGGCGGATGTACCAGTTCGAGAGTTCCTCGACAAATTGTTCCATGGCGCGCGCTGCGCGTGTGGCATCGTAAGCGTTGAACGCCTGATCGGCGATTTCGATGGTGGAGTTCAAGCGACTGAGGATCCATTGATCAAGCTCACTGCGCGCCGCTGCCGCAATCGGTGCTTGTGCATCGACGAAGCCATCGATGTTTGCGTAGCTCGCCATGAAACGATAAACGTTTTCGATGGTGCCAAAAAACTTGCCGCGCGTTTCAGCCAACCCACGCTCGGCAAACTTCATATTGTCCCAGGGTGGCGAGTTACTCATCATGTACCAGCGCACCACATCGGCACCGTAACGGCCGATCACGTCCATCGGGTTGACGGTATTGCCCTTGGTCTTGGACATCTTCTCGCCCTTCTCGT
>JANOXY010000263.1:0-5866 GCA_031418675.1 Pseudomonadota bacterium | reverse complement strand
GAAACCGGCGTCCATCGTCTGGTACGCAAATCACCCTTCGACTCGGGTAATCGCCGCCATACGTCTTTTTCGTCGGTATTCGTCTCACCGGAAATCGATGACAACATACAGATCGAGATCAACCCGGCCGATCTGCGTGTTGATACCTATCGCGCCAGCGGTGCGGGTGGTCAGCACGTCAACAAAACCGATTCGGCGGTGCGTTTGACCCACTTGCCCACCAATACGGTGGTGCAATGTCAGAACGAACGATCGCAACACAAAAACCGCGATCAGGCCATGAAGATGTTGCGCGCGAAACTCTACGAACAGGAAATGCTCAAGCGCCAGGAAGTGCAACAGGCGATTGAAGACAGCAAGTCGGATATCGGCTGGGGCCACCAGATCCGTTCTTATGTGCTCGATCAGTCGCGCATCAAGGATCTGCGCACCGAGGTTGAGACCGGCAACCCGCAAGCGGTGCTGGATGGTGGTCTCGACCTGTTCATCGAAGCCAGCCTGAAAATGGGACTGTAGGATTGAAGATGACTGATCACGAAGAAACAGGCTCCGAAGCGGCGCTCATCGCCCAGCGGCGTGGCAAGCTCGAGCAGATGCGCGCCCACGGCAATGCCTACACTAACGACTTCCGTCGTGACACTTTGGCGGGTGAACTGCACAGCCGTTTTGCCGAGACCAGCGCTGCGGATCTGGAAGCCGCCGCGGTGCGTGTGGTCGTCGCCGGCCGCATGATGACCCAGCGTGTGCAGGGCAAAACCTCGTTTGCCCATATCAAGGACATGAGCGCGCAGATCCAGTTGTTCGTGAAACGCGATCGGCTCGATGAAGGTGTTTATGACGACTTCAAAAAATGGGACTTAGGTGACATTGTCGGCGCCGAGGGTGTGGTGTTTCGCACCCAGAAAGGCGAGTTGTCGATCATGGTCGATAAGTTACGCTTGCTCACCAAGTCGCTGCGACCGCTACCGGATAAATGGCATGGCCTGACGGATCTCGAGGCCCGTTACCGCCAGCGTTATCTCGACCTGATCATGAATGATGAAGCGCGCGCGGTGTTTCGCACCCGCACCGCGGTCATCGAATTCATTCGCCGTTTTTTGAATGCGCGTGGTTATCTCGAAGTTGAAACACCGATGATGCAGGTCATGGCTGGTGGTGCCGCGGCCCGGCCCTTTATCACCCATCACAACGCGCTGGACATGGATCTCTATCTGCGCATCGCGCCCGAGCTGTATCTCAAGCGCCTGGTGGTGGGTGGCATTGAGCGGGTATTCGAGATCAACCGCAATTTCCGCAACGAAGGGCTGTCTACCCGCCACAATCCCGAGTTCACCATGCTCGAGTTTTATGCGGCCTACGCCGACTACCGCGATCTGATGGACCTCACCGAGACCCTATTGCGTGAGCTGAGTCTGGCGGTGCTGGGCAGCAGCGCGGTGCAATACCAGGGCAACAGTTATGACTTCGGCCAGCCGTTTGCGCGCCTGACGGTGAAGGAGGCGATCCTCGCCTACAACCCGCAGGTGGGTGCCGATGAACTCGAAACCGATGCCGGTGCGCGTGCCGTGGCGGCCCGCCTGGGTGTGCCCCTGGCTGAGGGTTACGGGCGTGGCAAGGTCCTGATCGAAATATTCGAGAAGACCGCCGAAGCCAAGCTCGAGGGACCGCTGTTCATCACCCAGTACCCGGCTGAAGTGTCACCACTGGCGCGACGTAATGATGACGATCCGTTTGTGACCGATCGCTTTGAGTTTTTTGTTGCCGGGCGGGAAATCGCCAATGGTTTTTCGGAGTTGAATGACCCGGACGATCAGGCCGAGCGCTTCCGTGCCCAGGTGGTGGCAAAGGCCTCGGGTGATCAGGAAGCCATGCCCTTCGACGAGGACTACATCACCGCTCTCGAATACGGCATGCCGCCCACGGCCGGCGAAGGCATAGGCATTGATCGGCTGGTGATGTTGCTGACCGATTCTGCCTCGATACGCGACGTGCTGTTGTTCCCCCACATGCGCCCCCGGCGTGAGGCGGGGAACTAAGCCGGCATCCCATGGTTCAAGCCCGAGGTGTGCGGCGCCGCTTTACACGGTGGCGTATGACGGACACCGCTCCCGAATAATACGCACCTGTAACCCTTTCTCAGCATTGAGGAGACCTGCCCATGAGCAAAAAATCCCCGACTCGCCCGCTGGTTAACGCGCTTGGAACAACTTTCGCCGTGACCTTGGCTGCGTCGCCCATGGTTCACGCCGATGGGAATCCGTTCAGTGCGGTCGAGTTCCAGGGCGGTTACATGCTCGCGGCCGAAGGTGGCGAAGCAGGCTGCGGGGCCGCCATGCAGGAAGGCAAGTGCGGTGCAGGTTCCGACCAGGCTGAAGGGACCGCGGCCAAATCGACCGATGCAGCGAAAAACGCAAGCAGCAAAGATGGCGAACACACCTGCGGTGGCGATGGCGCAGGTAAAGCCGCCGAGGGTAAATGCGGCAGCTGATGCCCGCTGCCACGCCTTGAAAGAAACGGTCGTGGCAGCGTTCGACGTGAACGGCCACGGCCTTGGTCTGCGGCGCGCGATGCTGGCAGACATCGCATCCGACACGACCGAGGCTGTCGATTTCTGGGAGATTGCACCGGAAAATTGGCTGGATGTGGGCGGCAGCTACGGCCGGCGCCTGCGTGCGATCACCGAGCGGCACGCCGTGCTCTGCCACGGCCTGTCACTCAATCTCGGCGGACCCGATGCGCTCGATGAAGTTTTTATCCAGCGCCTGAGTCAGTTTTTTGATCGGCATGGTGTACGCGGTTACAGCGAACATCTGAGCTATTGCGCCGATGACGGCCAGCTCTACGATCTACTGCCCATTCCCTTTACCGCTGACGCGGTGCAGTACGTGGCGGCACGCATCACACGCGTGCAGGACATTCTCCAACAGCGCATTGCGATCGAAAACGTCTCCTACTACTGCGCACCCGGTGCCCAGATGACGGAGCTTGCGTTTATCAACGCGGTGTTGGCCCGGGCAGACTGTCTGCTGCTGTTGGACGTCAATAATGTTTACGTTAACAGTATCAATCACGGCTATGACGCCGAGGCGTTTTTACGTGGCTTGCCCGCTGAGCGCATCGCTTACGCCCACATCGCCGGCCATGGGCGGCGCAGCGCGGATTTACTCATCGACACCCACGGCGCCGCGGTCGCTGAGCCAGTCTGGCAACTGCTGGATAAGGCTTATGCGCACTTTGGCGTGTTGCCGACGGTGCTCGAACGGGACTTTAATCTACCGCCGATGACCGAGCTGCTGGCTGAAGTACAGCGAATTAAAGCGATGCAGCACGCCCGTACAATGCTCGTCGCCGACCCGACGCGTGATGACTGAACCCCACTTCAAGGCGGTACAACACGCGTTTACAGCCTGGTTGCGCGACCCGTGCCATCACGCGCCACCCACAGGTGTCGCACCGGAGCGAATGGCGCTTTATCGCGAGCTTGTTTATGGCAACGTCGAAGATGGGCTGGCGCGTGCCTTTCCGGTGCTGCGCTGCGTGCTCGAGACGCGCGTCTGGCAGGAAATCGTCAGCAACTTCATTGCCCATCACCGGGCGCAGACACCTTTGTATCGACGCCTGGCGGAGGAATTCCTGACCTATCTCGAAGATTATGCTGGGCACGCAATAGGGCCGCCCTTTGCGCTCGAGCTCGCTTGTTATGAATGGGCCGAAGCCGAGGTGCTGTTTGATCCGCACGACATTGCTGCTGGTGAGATCGGCGCGGGGCTCAGCCTGTTCGACAACTGCATCGTGCCCAATCCAACCCTGCGCGTGGCCACCTATCACTACCCGGTGCAGCGCATCTCGGTTGATTATCAACCGCTGGAAATAGCGACCACGCCGAGTTTTCTGGTGGTGTGGCGACGTCGTGACGACAGTGCCGGTTTCATGGAGCTGAATGCAGTAGCCGCCCGCTTGCTCGATCTCATCCTGTTGCAGGATGGCCGTTGTGGGCTTGAGTTACTGGAAACGATTTCTGTGGAACTCAAGCATCCCGCGCCGTCGGCCGTTATTGAGGGTGGCCGCAAAATCCTGCAAACCTTTTTGGCTAAGGACATCGTGCTCGGCGCACGCGCGCTACCAGACTGAGCGGACCTGCTTCGTTTAGTCCGGTGGCACAGCGCGCGCGACACGCGGCCACGGCCCCGCCCGTCGCGGGCATCGTCCTTCGCCATTGGGGAATCTGCCCATGGAATCACTGAATTTTGTCACGGTGGTCAACGGCCTTGCTGCCTTGTTCATCGTTTGTCTTGGTCTCGCCGCCGCAAGCATCGCGGTGCTCTACGTCATCGATGTGACCCAGACCACCCATGCGGTGCGCCGCAACTATCCCGTCATCGGACGCCTGCGCTACGTCTTCGAAACCATGGGCGAATTTTTTCGCCAGTATTTTTTCGCCATGGATCGCGAGGAGATGCCCTTTAATCGTGCTGAGCGTTCCTGGGTTTATCGTGCCGCCAAGGGGGTTGATAGCACGGTGGCATTTGGTTCAACGCGGGATCTGCGTACCGTCGGCACGGTCATCTTCGTCAACACGGCCTACCCGACCCTGGAAGAAGATGCCGCACAACCCTGCAGCGTGACCATCGGCGCCGATTGCCCCACGCCCTACCACACCAGTTCAGTATTCAATATTTCGGGTATGAGCTACGGCGCCATTTCACGGCCAGCGGTACTCGCTTTGTCCAATGGCGCGCGTAAAGCGGGGGTGTGGATGAATACGGGCGAGGGCGGTTTGTCGCCCTACCATCTCGAAGGTGGCGCTGACATCGTGTTTCAGATCGGTACCGCCAAATACGGCGTGCGTGATGCTGAAGGTCATCTCAGCGACGAGCGACTGCGGGCCATTGCGGCGCACGAGCAGGTGCGCATGTTCGAGATCAAGATGAGTCAGGGCGCCAAGCCGGGCAAGGGTGGCATCCTGCCTGCGGTGAAGGTCACGCCGGAAATCGCCGTGATTCGCGGCATCGAGGTTGGGCAGCCATCCCTGAGCCCCAACCGCCATCCCGAAATCATCAACGAGAGCGCCTTGCTCGACATGATCGCCCACGTGCGGCGGGTCACCGGTAAACCGACCGGCTTTAAAGCCGTATTCGGCTCAGATATATGGTTGGAAAAACTCTTCAAGGAGATCTGGCGGCGCGGCCTGGACAGCGCACCGGACTTCATCACCGTTGACAGCGGTGATGGTGGCACGGGTGCTGCGCCGATGAGTCTGATCGACAACGTCGGTTTGCCGCTGCGCGAGAGCCTGCCGCTGGTAGTCGACAAATTGAAAGGTTATGGCCTGCGCGACAGCACTAAGATCATCGCGAGCGGCAAGCTCATCACACCCAGCGATGTCGCCTGGGCGATTTGCATGGGCGCGGACTTTGTCACCTCGGCCCGTGGTTTCATGTTCGCGCTGGGCTGTATCCAGGCACTTCAATGCAACAAAAACACCTGCCCCACCGGCATCACGACCCACGACAAAAATCTGCAAAAGGGTCTTGATATCACGGACAAGTCAGAGCGCGTACGACGTTACGCCGAGAGCATGCACCATGAAGTGGGGGTGATTGCCCATTCCTGCGGTGTCACCGAACCGCGCCGCCTGAAGCGTTTCCACTGTCGTATCGTGCAGGCCAATGGTCGCTCGATACCGATGAACGAACTTTATCCCGACGTGCGCGTACTGGCGATGCCCGACGTGGAAGAGGCACGCGCCTGACATCACCGCGCGGCTTTCTCGACCCCCTGTAGGTGCGAATTTATTCGCACACTCACCGATCGAGTGCAACCTGAAGCTCGCTTCGCGAATGTGCGAATGAATTCGCACCTACAG
>JANOXY010000262.1:0-4506 GCA_031418675.1 Pseudomonadota bacterium | reverse complement strand
TGGCGAACGGTAATCGTGCAGATGACAACCACGGAGAAACAAGCTCATGCAGTTGACCAAATGGAGCATATTGGTGGCCCTGGCCTGGTTGGCCGAGGGTGTAAGTGCAGCAGACCAGTTAAGCGACCTGGTGAGCCGCCTGTTTAAACTCGACATCCAAACCACCAGCGGTTTTTCAGCCAAGGTGCTGGTACCACCGGGCGAACTTTACGACCCGCTGGTCATGCACGAAAAAGACGGCGCCGTATGGTTGAACGACGATGGCAAAGTTGAGGGTGACAAGGGCAGCCGCATGGTAGCGGTCGATGACCAAGGCCAGGTCAAGGTGCTGGTCGACGCCAACAAAATGACGCCGGTCAGTGCCGGTTTTGATATCGCGCCGGCGGATTTTGGTGCCTACGGTGGGCAGATATTCGCGCTCTCCCAGCCTAAGGTCGGCTCGGAGAACCAAGTTGAAAACTATCTCATCCAACGTATCGACCCCAAGGCAAACTTCGCGGTCAGCGTGTTCTGCACCTTGCCGCCGCTGGATGCCAAGCGCGTCAGTGGCACCGGTGTTGATGCCGGCTTCGCGCCCCATGGCAGCCCCTTTGGCAACAAGCTTTATGCGGTCACCAGTTCCAACGGCACGCTATATACAGTAAGTGCGGATGGCCAATGCCAAGCGTTTACTACCTTCGATGAGAAGCGCCACGGTGCGCCCCTGTATGTGCGCTTTGCGCAAGACGGACAGTCGCTGTTGGTGACGGTGGTGCGTGGCGGGCTCTACGCGGCCAGTGGTACGGCCGTGCTACGGGTACTGCCCGATGGCTCAATTGTCGACAACGCCGTGGCCGAGGGGGGCACGATGTTCGGTGGGCTCGATATCGCACCCGCGGGATTTGGTGCCTATGGCGGCCAGCTGTTTGTGGTGGACGTCGGTTCGTTCGAGATCCCGGTCCCCCAGAGCCAGGCCTTACGCGCCGATGGCAAGGTTTATCGCTTCACTCAAGATGGGCATATGGAGCTGGTGGTGAGCGGGCTGATCAATCCCTGGGGTTTGCGCTTCGTGGGTAATCGACTTTTGATCAGCGACATCAACGGCGATTTCATCTACGGCAAACGTGAGCTGCCCGATGGTTTTATCGTTGAAGTACGTGCGCAGTAACCTGAGCTAGGCGGCTTGGACCGACGTCGCGGTCCAAGCCTGACTACGAACTTCACACCGCCATCGTTGCCACGCCGTGCTGCGGTTCAAGCCAGGGGCGGGTGGTGCCGGTGGGAATATGGATGCGCAGGCGTCCAACCGGCACCGGCGTGTTTACAAAATGGCCTTCACCGCCTTACGTAAATCCCGCGCGATCTGGACAGCGGCGTCCAGATCTTCGTCGCCGACCGCATGACCCAGATTGCGGACCAGGGTATCGAGCCGGGTGCGTGGGACCGGTTTCAGCGCGTGGGCGATCCGATCGCGCAGCCATTCCAGGGTCACAAAATCACTGCGCACATGTCCGATATGACCCGCTTGTGCGTCGAGCAGGGCGCGCCTTGCCCACAGGTCAAAGCGCATCGCGTCGATCTTCACGACCGGCTGGTAGCGCAGCTTTAGATCGTTGATAGCGTAGGCGGCGGCGATGGATGCGCGATAGGTTTCGCTGCGATTGCGCGCAGCTGTCTGTGTGATCAGATCATTAATCGCATCATCGCTTGGTTGCACCAGGCGCGGTGGCAACTGACCGAGACGAAGCTCCTCCCAGTCTTCCAACATCTCGCGGCCTGAGCGCTTGGCGATCGCCCAGTCGTTTTCGCTCAACAGGGGTGAGCGGAAAACCGCATCGGCCGCGGTGGCCAGATCGCTCAATTCTTCCGGCACGCCGCCCGCCACAAAATCGATCGGAACCGCGAGTGCCAAACCTTCTTCGTTGCTGCCGGTGGTGGAGAGGAATTCACCGTAACCGGGGGCAAATACCTTTTCGCTGATCGAGCCATCCTGGTGGGTCTCGGCGCCCACCATCACGCCGCTGATCGGTCCCGATGGGCCATCGTAAGTCTGATTAATCGCCGTGACCGTCAGCTCCTCGAACACATTGCCCGGAATGTTTTCCGGGCGAAACGCATCACCGATGCGCGGCCGCGCCGGCATGATCATCGCCGCAGGGCCTTCGTTACCTGCTTTCCAGGTGCCGTCCGTCGATACGATCAAACCGTCTTCGTCGTAATCGTAAACGTCTTCACCCAGATACCACACCGCGCCGTCGTCACTTTGTGCGTAGTGGTCAATCGCGGTCTCCTGCAGACGCCCGTCGAGGAAAGCCATGTACTGCGAGATCAGTACGCGTACACATTGCCCGGGGGTCCATTCGATGATTGCCTGGCGAGGCAGCAACGTGGTCTCGGTGTGAAAGACTTTGGTGTCGACGATGCCGTTCAGTACCGCCGAGCGCAGGCTGCTGATCGGGAACAGGGGATTGTGCACGGCCGTGGAGTTGCTGAACGGTTGTGCCACGAGGTCACGCCGCGCACTATCCGCCGCCAAAGGCACGTCACCGAGACCCGCCGCTGCAAGCTGTTTGGCGCTGGGCTGGGGTATGGACTTGAACGCGCTTACCTGACACCCGAGACCCGCGGACGGCCGCGTGGGATGCGCGGGTTCGGCTGCGTGCGCCAAGGTAAGGGCCGTCAGCGCGATGGTCGCGACAGACGCTTTGAAGATTGCATGTTGCATCTCGTAGTCTCCTCGATTGGTTGATGGGCCCGGCTCGATTTGCGCAACGCGCGAGTCGGTCACGGCTGGGAGACTACCCAAGCAAGTTGAGCGCAGCCTTGCTGCGACATGAGCAAACGGTCACCTTTGAGCGTCATCGGCTGCGGACGCCCGGCTTCAAACCACAAGAGAGATCGTGATTAGCCTGCTACGGCCCGTTCTTCGCGCTGTAGGTGCGAATTTATTCGCACATTACACCCACCGCTATCGCGTTAGGGCACGCTATTGAATGTGCGAATAAATTCGCACCTACTTGATGCCCGCGTCAGGTTCCACCGTGCCCGACTATCTCCGGCGTCGCGCTGCCATCGACAATGACACCCTGCGTCGCCCACTGCGTGATCAGTGCGTCCTCATAACCAAGCTCGCGCAATATCGCGCAACTGTGTTCACCAAGCGCCGGTGGCGCGCTGCGCAGGCTTGGACGCTGGCCATCAACACGCAATGGTGTTGCCACCGCTTTTAGTTCGCGCCCGCTGCGATGCGGGTAGCTGAGTATCATGTCCGAGGCCGCTGTATGGGGATGTCTGTCAAGCTCGCCTAAGGTATGCAAGGGCGCACAGGGAATGCCGCGCGCATCCAATAGCGCCAGCCATTCATCGCGTGGTCGCTGGCGCAAAATCGCGGCCACCGTCGCGACCGTTTCAGCGCGATTGGCGACACGACTTGCGCTGCTGGCGAAGCGCACATCGTGGGCCAGTTCAGTAACCCCGGCGACCTCACAAAAGCTGCGCCACAGGCTGTCGTTGGCCACGCCAAGGATGAAAGGTTTGTCCGCGCTTTCAAAAACCTGATAGGGGCACAGTGATTCGTGCCCTGCACCAACCCGCAGCGGCTCCGTGCCGCGCTGCCAATAACTCTGCAGAAAGTAACCGAGCAAGCCTACTGCAGAATCGAACAGTGAGACTTCGAGCTTGCTGCCCACACCACTTTGCCCGCGCTGCATGAGCGCACCCATGATGCCAATGACGGCATTCATGCCGGTACCCTGGTCGACGGGCGAAAACGGGCTACGTACCGGTGGCCCTCCGGCTTCGCCGGTGATAGACAGCATGCCGGTGAAGGACTGGGCGATGAGGTCGAAACCTTTGCCATCCTTCATGGGGCCGCGGCTGCCGTAGCCGGAAATGCTGCAGTAGATAAGGCGCGGATTCAAAGCACGCAGTGCTGCATCACCGATGCCGAGCCGGGTCGCCACGCCGGGGCCGTAACTTTCGATGACAACGTCGGCCTTGGCAGCGAGGCGCTGACAAATGGCCAGCCCCTCGGGGCGCTTGAGGTCCAGCGCCAGACTGCGCTTATTGCGATTGACGGCCAGGAACACCGTACCGTCGTCGCCGTCGAAGGGCGGCCATTTGCGTGTGTCATCGCCACCCGGTGGTTCGACCTTGATAACTTCGGCGCCCATATCGGCCAGGTACTGGCTGCATAAAGGGCCGGCCAGCACCTTGGAAAAATCCAGGACACGAATGTTCGCCAGCGGTTTGAATGGTGGTGAGTCGGTGCTCGCCATGGTGCTCTCTTTCGGTTGAGTGGCTCAGGTAGAATCGCGGCCTTCGCAACACATCATTCACGCCCACGTTGGAGCGCACTGATGGTCAAGGCACACCGCGAGTGTTACGTCTATGTCCGGATCTGACAAGCCGCTCGGATCCGCGCCGCCGGCTGGCCAAGCAGAAGGTATACGGGTCGTTGAATATGCCGCTGAAGGCGGTGGCCTCGCTGCCGCCTACGGTGCGTGGTTGCTCGCCCGGCTCGGCGCG
>JANOXY010000261.1:0-11337 GCA_031418675.1 Pseudomonadota bacterium | reverse complement strand
GTGTTCGACCCGACGGCCAATAACGGCCGCGACCTCTTCCACGAACCGCTGGCTGCCAGTCAGTTGGCCGCGCGCGACGGCCGCGCGTATGAATGCCCATTCACCCGGCGGTACTGCATCTCGCACATATGCAAACCACCGGCTACGCCGCTCGTCTTCAGACACACCGGAAAACAGACAGGTGGCATCGGCCGCAAGCACGCCTTCGCACGCCTGCCCCATTCGTTCGCGGTAGCTCGACCACCGATACTCGCCGGGTGTGGCAACCATGTAGGCTCGGACAGGATTGAGTTCAATGTAGCGACAGCAGGCTAGCAGGTAGTCTGCGTTATGCACCACACTCGACTTGTAACGCCCCTCCCACAACGTGCCGCTGCGGCATTCCAGTTGATTGTGAAAGCGCGTCTGACGACCGGCGAGGCGCTTCATCAATTTGCCCAAGCCGCTGGAGTCGCTCGGACAGAGCAATAGATGGACATGGTTCGTCATCAGGCACCAAGCGTAAATCCGCACACCGAATTCCAACGAATATCTGCGCAGCGCAGCGATGTAACGCTCAAAGTCCGAATCAACGGCGAATACCACCTGGCGATTGTGTCCGCGCTGGACAATATGGTGGGCGTAGTTGGGGAGCACGATACGAGCCATCCTTGGCATCAATGGTCCCTCCATGGGGTGCTGTGTTACTGAGTACCGCCGCATCCGTCTTTGGGCGCTACTTGGTTTTTGCGGGCTAATCTACCGCCTCTTCTTCGGAAATCAAATCTGTCACCTTTTCTAGTCCATAGTTCCGTTAATTCAGCCCGCGCGATGGTCGGTCTAGCTACCCTATCCTTAGTCAAAGGAATACGATTCACACAGGCTGAGCGCGTTGATGCATCGGCGAAACCCAACAGTTCACGAACGAGGAAGATGCCCCATGCTGCCAATATCACGATGTGCGCTTGCAGTTCGACGTCGCTTTAATCCCGCTCGATATCTATCGCTGGTCGCTGCTATGGCGGTCGGCGTGTCTGCGGATGCGGCGGTGACCGGCACGGTGCACATCAACACCGGGACCAGTTTTCAAAATATCGGTCTGGTGCCCGACCAGACCTTTAATTTTAGTGCTCCGGCTGATCCACAGCTGACCACGACGTTCCAACAGAGCCTCAACAACGGCCTTTTCGGCCGGAAAGCAACCGCGACGGTCGACGGCCACGAAGGCACGCTTTCCGCCTATGCGGACGCCGAAGTGAAAGGGGTTCCAAATGCCAACACCGGCATCTACGCAGAAGCCAGCCTCTTGGGGACCGATGTCTTCGAAGTAAAGTCAAACACTCTCGCGAGAGGGGCGCCCGTAGAACTGGATTTCGAGCTGGCCATCTCCGGCAACGGGCCAGTGTTTTCGAAATTCCAAGTCCTGGGTGGTCTGTTGTTTCTGTCTTATAACGATCCCGGTACTGGTCCCGGAACGTCGAGTTTCCTCGACAATACACGGGGGAGTTTCATAGCCAAAGTGGGCGATAGTTACGGAATCGAGTATACGTTGAAGGCGTCAGCCTTCGCCTCGATATTTAACCTCGCGAACGAGCCTAACCAAACCCGGTTCCTCGCCTCGGATTACGCGAACACCGCGCATTTTTTTGCGCAATCGGCTACGGAAGGCGCGTTTATCGTTGCGCAGAGCGGCCATGACTTCACGAAACCGGCACCCGTGCCACTGCCGATGAGCGGTGTGCTGCTTGTGTCAGGGCTTGCTGTTCTGCGCCGTTTCACCAAATCCCGCGAAATCGAAATCTAGGGACAGTTTACTCATTTCAAATATCTGTAAGCGGTCCCCGGAATTTCCACATCAGCGCGAGAAATGGGGCAGCACCTCTTTCGATAATAGCGACCACGATTCGTCGGTTGCCGCGAACATCATGTAATACGTAACGCCCGGAGTGAATCATGGGACACCGACCAACTGGGCCGCGCCGGCGCCTGTCGACTGGTTTGTTGTGGCCCAAAAGCTCACGACCCTCTTTTCCCGTAGCTGCGTATTCATGAGATGAATTGGGGGGCAACCATCAATGGACGAAAGCCGTGGCGACGATTCCCGGAGCTGAAAACGCCTTTGTAGGCCGGTCCAAGCGAACCGACTATCTTCTGCCCAGGACTCATCCTGCTAACTGAAGTGCGGCCGCCTGGCGCACGGCTTGTTACGCGTTCGCTGCACGGACTGCCATGCCGAGCGGCTCGTAGCCTGCAGCTGCAAACGGCGCGGGTTACTGCGGGCAGCCTGCCGGGAGTAACTTTATGGCTCGTCTGGCCGCCCTGGTGCCGACGCCACGGCTCAATCTCATGCGCTCGCACGGCGTGGCCGACACCAGACTGAGACCGCCAACGAACCCGCACCCGCGCCGCACCTCTCAATGCCGTGGGCGCAGCGGTTGAAGCGCGTGTTCAAGAGCGACGACCTGCAAACGCTGATGAGGTGCGGTCAAGGTCATCGCGAGCGTCGAAGATCCGGCGGTGAGCAAGACAATCCTCGATCACCTCGAGCGCTGGGCCGAGGCCACGATGCCAGGGTTCAGACCCTTCGCCCGCGCGCCGCCGCAACCAGCGTTGCCGGGCCTGAAGCAAACAGGCTCACAGCACACCCTTCGCTAACCCATGGACGCGAGGCTGGCCTGACACCCGGGTCGGTGTCGCTCACGCCAGCGGGCCCGACACCCGGCTTAGCCTCACTCGCACCCTGCGGCCCAAACGCTCGACGTTTCGCGGCTCGATAGGCCCTCAGCCCCTCAGCGTGGCGTGGTCACCGTCGTGCCTTGGATGGTCGGGGTGAACTGCGGCAATCCACCACAGTCGTGCCTGCTCACTGGGTTCGATTTCAACGAAAGCGGGACTCGATTGCATTAGACAGGGCGGTTATGTTTCCTAAACGCGCTCATAGTCGTATGTTTCAGCCCACATCCACCGGTGCGCGCGCGGCGGTCGATAAACACCACGGGGTCACTCGGTCTAAGATAGCGGCTTGCCGCGTAGAGCGCGTGCAGACCTGGCGCCAATTTTTCCCCACGATGGCAGGCCCAGATTGGGCCATGGTCGTTTAGCCTCGATAGTTGTACCAGCTACCTCTTGCTCAAGACCAGCCCGGGGCGGTCCGCTCGCTACGACAGCGTGGAGCGGTGGCTGACAGTTCGTTCGAATCAATAAAAGACAGTGGAGTTGCATCGCGCTGCTTGTGACATGAGCCTCGACTTCACCACCCTCGACACTCTGCGTAGCCACCACCCGGCGTGGCGCTTGTTGCGTTCAGATCATGCGCCGCTGGTGGCGAGTTTTCTGCAGCGGGTGTTCGTGGCGCCCAATGTGCGGGTAATGGCGGCCGCGGACCTGGCCGAAGCTTTGGAGGATGAGCTGTATGGGCTGCGCCTGCACGTGGGTGAAACAGCTTTCCCCAAGTCCGCGCTGGACTATCTCAATGATTGGGCTGCGCCCGACAAGGGCTGGTTACGCAAGTTCTACCGTCCTGGCACGGACGAAGCCCAATTTGATTTGACACCGGCCACCGAAAAGGCCATCGCCTGGCTGGCACAACTGAGTGAACGACAGTTTGTCGGCACCGAGTCGCGTTTGCTCACACTGTTTACCCTGCTCAAGCAGATGAGCGAGGGCAGCGAGGCCGATCCGGCCAAACGCATCACCGAGCTGCACAAAAAACGCGATGACATTGATGCACAGATCGCGCAGATGCAGTTGGGCGATGTGCCACTGCTGGATGACACTGCGTTAAAAGATCGCTTTCAGCAGTTCATGCAAGGCGCGCGCGAGTTGCTCACCGACTTCCGCGAGGTTGAGCACAATTTTCGCCAGTTGGACCGGCGCGTGCGTGAACGCATTGCCCTGTGGCAAGGCAGCAAGGGCGAACTGCTGGAGGACATCATGGGTGAGCGCGATGCGATTGCCGACTCGGATCAGGGCAAGAGCTTTCGCGCTTTCTGGGATTTTCTGCTCTCCAGCCGACGGCAGGAAGAGCTGACGGAATTACTGGACCGCGTGCTGGCGCTGCCGGCAGTGGCCGATCTCAATCCCGATACCCGCACACGTCGCATGCATTACGATTGGCTCGAAGCCGGCGAACACACCCAGCGCACGGTCGCGGCCTTGTCGCAACAGTTGCGCCGTTTTCTCGATGATCAAGCGTGGCTGGAAAACCGCCGCATCATGGACATTCTGCACGGCATCGAAAGCAAGGCGTTGGCCCTGCGCGATGCGCCCCCTGCCGGGCCGGTGATGGAGATGGCCGAAGCCTGCGCCGATATCGAGCTGGCGATGGAGCGCCCTTTATTCGCCCCGGCCATCAAGCCGGTGATAACCGACCTCGCCTTACAGGCGGGTGATGAGGACATCAACCCTGCAGTGTTGTTCGAACAAGTGGTTGTCGATAAGGTCCGCCTCACTCGCCACATTCGTCAGGCGCTGCAAGAGCGCGCGCAGATCACCTTGAGCGAATTGGTGCACAGCCAACCGCTGCTGCAAGGCTTGGCCGAGTTGGTGGCCTATCTGCAACTGGCTAGTGAAACTTTCAGCACCGTAGTCGATGAAACCACGTTCGAATCCATCCAGTGGCAAAGGGTGAGCGCGGACGGCCAGGCTATCACCCGCAGCGCGCGCCTACCTCGTGTCATTTTCACGCGTTGATCAAGATCAAGAGTTGAGGCAGGCAATGGCAGATGAATCTTCGAACACGGGCGCAACAAGCCAGCCGATGGCGGCACCGGCTGCCGATTTGTCGGTCCTGCTGATCAATTTATTCAAAAGCGTGCTGTACCGTGATGGCGACGAACGCTTGTGGGCGACATTGCTGGCGCTGCAAGCGCGGGTGCGTGATTACGTGGCGGTGTTGAATCTTGATCTGGTATTGGATGAAGCAGAAGGTTATGCCTTCTTAAAAGGCCGCCCCGCACCATCGGATGACGATCCTGCGCCGCACTTGCCACGCCTGGTGGCGCGGCGTCCGTTAGCTTTTGCGGTCAGTTTGTTGCTCGCCTTGTTGCGCAAGAAGCTGGCCGAGTTTGATGCCGGCGGCGGCGATACACGGCTGGTGCTCTCACGCGACGACATCATGGAACTGGTGCGGGTGTTCCTGCCCGATGGCCCCAATGAAGCCAAGCTGGTCGACCAGCTGGAGACCACCATCAACAAGGTGGCCGAACTGGGTTTTCTGCACAAACTCAAAACCGCCGGTGGCACTGCGGTCGGACCAGCCACCTACGAAGTGCGACGCATCCTGAAGGCCTTTGTCGACGCCCAATGGCTGGCGCAATTTGATGCGCGCCTGGCCACTTATTACGCGCAGTTGTCCAGCGTGAACCAGAGCAGGGGCGAAGCCGACCATGACTAATCGACAGGAAAGGCGATTTGCACAGCCGCAGGCTGCCCGCAGGGTGGCGCACAGGGAAGTGCGCCATGACTAACCCGCAATCAATCGGCCTGGACTTCCTCGCCGATGACGCGCTCTCAGGCTTTCGCCTGAGCCGCCTGGAGGTGTTCAACTGGGGCACCTTTGATAGAGACGTGTGGACCTTGCACCTGGACGGCAAAAACGGCCTGCTCACGGGCGATATCGGTTCGGGTAAATCCACCCTGGTGGATGCCATCACTACCCTGCTGGTGCCGGCTCACCGGGTGGCCTACAACAAAGCCGCCGGTGCAACAGCGACGGAAAGGACCTTGCGCTCTTACGTGCTCGGACATTACAAATCTGAGCGCAATGAGCTCACGGGTGCCGCCAAGCCGGTGAGCTTGCGCGACCAGAGCAGTTACTCCGTCATCCTGGGTGTGTTCCACAATGCGGGATACGGCCAGACCATCACCCTGGCGCAGGTCTTCTGGATGAAAGAAGCCCATGGTCAACCACCACGATTTTTTTTAGGTGCGGAGCGTGCGCTGTCGATAACCACCGACTTCGCCAACTTCGACGCTGACATCAACCAGCTGAAAAAACGGTTGCGCGCGCAAGGCGCCGAAATTCACGACAGCTTCCCACCCTATGCGGCCTGGTTCCGCCGCCGCTTTGGTATTGAAAATGATCAGGCGCTGGAGCTGTTTCATCAGACAGTGTCGATGAAATCGGTGGGCAACCTCACCGACTTCGTGCGCAGCCATATGCTCGAACCCTTCGACGTGGGGCCACGCCTGCAAGCCTTGATTGGCCACTTCGACGATCTCAATCGCGCGCATCAGGCGGTGCTGAAAACCAAAGCGCAGCTTGAAATGCTGACGCCCTTGTTAGCGGACTGCGACCGACATGGTGGATTGATGGCCGAGGTCGATAGTTTGCGCGGGTGCAGAGATGCGCTGCGGCCCCACTTTGCCGGTCTGAAGCTGGGCCTGCTCGACAAACGCCTGGGCCTGTTGGCGGAAGAATGGCAGCGTGTTGATATACAGGCACAAAAACTCGATGCCGAACATGAAATACAAGGCCAGCAAATTGATGAATTGAAACAGGCTATCAGCGACAACGGTGGCGACCGACTGGAACGCCTCGCCGCTGAGATCCGCAAGAAGGAACTGTTGCGTGATGCGCGCAAAACCAAGCACGCGCGCTACGCTGAGCTGGTAAGCGTATTGCGCGAGCCCTTGGTTACCGATGCCACCACTTTTGCCACCCAGCGTGACAAATACCAGAACGCGCGGGAGCAGGCGCGTTACCAAGATGCCGATCTACAGAACGCGCTCACTGAACATGGCGTCAGCTTGCGGCAGGGCAAGTTGGAACACGACCAGCTGCGTGACGAAATCGCCAGTCTTAAACGTCGGCGCAGCAACATCGACGACCAGCAGATCCAGATCCGTGCTGCGTTGTGTGACGCACTCGGCCTGAATGTTGACGACATGCCCTTCGCCGGTGAGTTGCTCCAGGTACGTGAGGATGAGCGTGACTGGGAAGGCGCGGCGGAGCGTTTGTTGCGCGGTTTTGGCTTGGCACTACTGGTGCCAGAAGCGCACTACAAAGCGGTGGTCGAATGGGTCGATGGCGCGCATCTGCGTGGCCGCCTGGTGTACTTCCATGTGCGGCCACGCAAGGCCGCGGCACTTCCCGACCTGCACCGTGATTCCTTAGCCCGCAAGCTAGCCATCAAACCCGACTCCCCGCATTACGATTGGCTGGAACGCGAACTTGCCCATCGTTTCGATGTGGCCTGCTGCGACACTCAAGAACAGTTCCGCCGCGAGACCCGTGCCATTACGCGCGCCGGCCAGATCAAAGACCCTAGCGGCCGACACGAAAAGGACGATCGCCACCACATCGACGACCGCAGTCGTTATGTGCTGGGCTGGAGCAACGACGCCAAGCTCGCAGCACTGCAGGTCAAGCGCCGCCACATCGAATCGCGACTGGGTGATATTGCCAACCAGCTCGCCAAGATCAATAAAGAGCGGGTGGGGCTGACCACGCAACTCGATGCCCTGACTCGCCTGGACGAATTCACGGCCTTCGATGAAATGGATTGGGCCAGCGTCGCTACGGAAATTGCACAACTGGTTGATGAACGCAGCCGGCTGGAAGCAGCGTCGGACGTGCTCAAACAATTGAACGACGACCTGCGCGCCTTGCAGAAAACACAGAAAGAAACGGGCGAGGCGCTGCAGCTCGCGCGCGAGAAGCGCGCCAAAGTGGAACAGCGACGCTCTGACGCACAGGAGCTTAGCCAGCAAACAGCGACGCTGCTGCAAGAGGTTGTTAGTGACCTTGCTCTGACCACGCAACTTGAGACCATGCGCAAACAGGCGCTGGGCGAACATCAACTGACGGTGGAGTCCTGCGATAACCGCGAACAGGACCTGCGCGCCTGGCTGCAAACACGCATAGACGCAGAGGATCAAAAGCTCAAACGCCTGGCCGAAAAAATCATCAAGGCCATGGCTTCTTTTAAAGAAGCGTTCAAGCTTGAGACGGCTGAGATTGATGCCAGCCTCGAGGCGGTTTACGAGTATCAGAACCTGCTGTCGCAGTTGCAGCGCGACGACTTGCCGCGTTTTGTTGCGCGCTTCAAAGAGTTGCTCAACGTTAATACCATTAACGAAATCGCCAACTTCAACGGCCAATTGGCCCGTGAGCGCGAAACCATTAAAGAACGCATCGCGCATATCAACAAATCACTGGGCGAGATCGACTACAACCCCGGGCGTTACATCGTGCTGGAAACACAGGTCAGTCCAGACGTCGAGATCCGCGACTTCCAACAGGAACTACGCGCTTGCACCGAAGGGGCGGTGACGGGCTCGGACGATAGCCAGTATTCCGAGGCCAAGTTCCTGCAGGTGAAAGCCATTATCGACCGCTTCCGCGGCCGCGAAGGTTTGTCGGAACAGGATCGCCGTTGGACCAGCAAGGTCACCGATGTACGCAACTGGTTTCTGTTTGCCGCCAGCGAGCGTTGGCGTGAAGATAAAACCGAGTACGAACATTATTCCGACTCCGGCGGCAAGTCGGGTGGGCAGAAGGAGAAACTCGCCTACACCATTCTGGCCGCCAGTCTGGCCTATCAATTTGGGCTGGAATGGGGCGCCGTGCGATCACGCTCGTTCCGCTTTGTGGTCATCGATGAGGCGTTCGGCCGCGGCTCGGATGAGTCTGCGCAGTATGGTCTGAAGTTGTTCAAGCAACTCAATCTGCAACTGCTGATCGTGACGCCGCTGCAAAAAATCCACATCATCGAACCCTTTGTTGCAAGTGTCGGCTTTGTGCATAACGAAGGCGGGCGCGCCTCCAAGCTGCGCAATCTTTCCATCGAGCAATACCACGCGCAGAAGGCCTTGATACCCGGCCATGCAAGGCAAGACGCCGTGCCATGACCTGGACCGGGCCAAAGGAGTTGAAAGCCCAGTTAATGCGGCAGTGGGAACGCGGTGAACTGCTGCGCGAAGTGGTGACAGGCACTGGGCGTTTTCCTGTGCGCTTGTCACTCAAGTCACCCAATGCCGCCGACATCACCGATCGGTTTGACGAGGTTCGCGCCTGGGCAGCGCAGTTGGCGGCGTTGGTCTCATGCCGCGTGGAGTGGCGGGAACTTCGACACCGCGTACAGGGGGCACAAACTCTGCCAGCCAGCGTGTGGATAGACACGATCGACGATGCCTTGGGCTGGCTGGGCAAACGCCGCGAGTGGGAAAGCTTTTCGACGCAAGTATCCACCACCCGGCAAACCCACCCGGCTTTATTGCCGTGGCTGGCAAAGCGCCCCATGCAGGCGCTGACACTGGCCGCTGAATGGCCGCGCTTGCTCGGCGTGGTGACGTGGCTCATCGAACATCCGCGCCCGGGCATTTATTTACGTCAAGTGGACTTGCCGGGTGTGCACAGCAAATTCATCGAAGCCCATCGCAGTGTGCTGGCCGAGCTGCTGGATTTGGCCTTGCCCGCCGACGCCGTAGACCACGGCAAAAGTGGCATCAGTCAGTTTTCCGCGCGTTATGGCTTCCTGGATAAACCCACCCGCATTCGTTTCCGCGTGCTCGACCCCACGCTGCAGATTGTGCCCTGCGCGCCATGCGCCGACGTGACGCTGGATGCCAATAGCTTTGCGCGCCTGGCGCCCAAACTGCAGCGTGTATTCATCACCGAAAACGAAACCAACTTCCTGGCCTTCCCTCGCGTTGATAATGCGATCGTCATCTTTGGTGCGGGTTACGGTTGGGATGCGCTGGCGCGCAGTGACTGGCTGCAATACTGCGCACTGTATTACTGGGGTGATATCGACACCCATGGCTTTGCCATTCTGGAACAACTGCGCGGTTACTTTGATCACGTGGCTTCGTTTTTGATGGACAGGGTTACCCTCGATGCCCATGCCGGCTTTTGGGGTTACGAGGACAAACCGCTGCGCGTGGACTTGCAACGCTTAACACCCACAGAAAAGGCCCTCTACGACGATCTGCGCGACAATCGTATTCGCGCCGGGCTGCGGCTGGAGCAGGAACATATTGGCTTCCATTGGCTGGCGCGTGGCCTTGAGCAGATTATTGACGATAACACGGCATCCGAGACGGGCTGATCGGCTTAAGACGCCGCTCGCTCTTTGTAAAAAGCATGGGAACACATTCCGTCGCTCGTGCGCTGCACCAATATACTGTACACAGTCAGGTCCTGGGGTAATGTGGGCCCGTATTTCCAGAACACCTCAGCCTGCACCGTTGGTGCCGGAAGTGGTCGGTCAGGCGCTGCGGACGTTATTCAACGACCACGCAAATATAGCGCTGTCATGGGTGTTGAGCAGGGTAAGGGTGCTGGGGTACCTTCAGCTGCGCCAACAAACTCTGCAGAAACGCTCAATCGGTAACCGGTACCCTTAGTTCTCCAGCGCATTGCCCCCGACGCCGCCTTGCCACGCACCCAAATTCCGGTTCGGCGAGTAGCCTGTGACAACCACCACCCACGATGGAACCCGCACATACGTCCGCGCTTGAAGGGCCCGCTAATGTTCGGCGTTCTACTCTCACTGTTTCCATTGTGGGTCCAGGCATGCCGCCGGCACGATGGTTACGCGTTGGCAGGCCGGCTTCAATCATCCCCTGCGCGGCTGGGACCATCTGCTTGCCATGCTCGCCGTTGGCGGGTGGGCCGCGCAACAACGCGGCGCCCTGCGCTGGCGTCTGCCGCTGACCTTTGTTGCGGTAATGGGTGTGGGTGGGCTGGTTGGTTACAGCGGCGCCGAGTTGCCGGGTGTGGAATGGGTGATCGGCGGCTCGGTGCTGATTTTTGCGTTGCTCGTTGTGAGCCGTGCGCGCCTGCAGCCGGGCGCCATGATGTCGCTGGTTGGCTTCTTCGCGTTTTTCCACGGTTTTGCCCGCGGCCCGGAACTGCCAGGTGCGACCAGTCTGCTGCTGTTTGGCGCAGGCTTCACGGCGGCCACCGTACTGTTGCATGGCACTGGTCAAAGGATTTGCGGTGCAGCGCATGGGGTGATCTGATCGTCGGGTCGTGGGGCGTCTACAAGCGCTAGGACTGTCGGCGGCGGCAGCATCCTGTTTGCCCCAAGCAGCCGGCCCCGCCCCTGAGTCTGTTACCGGATCTGCCGGTATCATCGTGCCCCTGACGTGGCGCCAGCTGACGGCGCAACCCTTACGCAACTCTGGAGAACACAGTGGTTTTAAGCGAACACCCAGTGCTCGACGCGGCAGTCATAGGCAGCGGTGTAGGCGGACTGTACGCACTGCAAAGGCTGCGTGATCAAATGGGCCTCCACGCGCAGCGTTCAGATAGGCCAGCACTTGGGGTTGGCGCGGATAACGCTCCGACCACGGCCAGTTGCACAACAAGTCACGGTCAAAGGCGTAACAGTAAATCGACGCATCGGTGTC
>JANOXY010000260.1:0-4488 GCA_031418675.1 Pseudomonadota bacterium | reverse complement strand
GCGGAAATCTGCCAAGGCGTGCTGCTTGCCGTCGATGTCGGGCAAGGTGAAATCGGGCGCCTCGAGCGAGAACAGCGCATCGCGGCGTGTGCTGACCGCTTCGCCAAAGGCGAAGGCCTGCCCGTCGCGGATCATGGGTTTCCCCATGTAGGCGGCGAAGGCGGCGAGATCGATCCTGTCAGCGCTGTCGGTCCACGCGGCCTGCGCACGCACGCATGCGTCGCCGCGGCACAGTCCTTCGGCTTTCAGTTCCCAGCCCGTGGTCTCGGGCAGATCGGCCTTCGATATCCACAGATGTTGGTCGTCGACCGCGGCGGCTATGCCTTCGGTGACGCGGTCGTCATAGAGAATGGTGGTGGTGCTCATGTCAGATCCTTGTAGCTCGCGCAGAGGCGCGGACTCAATCTAACCCCGTTGTCTGGGCAGGGGAAGTAATAGAGTGTTGGAGCAGGAGGCGCGCGAGGGTTTCGCTGATACTGATGTATTCTATGGCATGATCTTCTGCGAGGCATTGGAGGCGCACTTATGCCCGATGCCGGATTATTGTGGGTGCCTTGGCGCTACGGAGTTCGACACGATGAATGAAACCACCTTCCGCGTCATGCTTGCCAGCAAGGGCTTCCCTGAACCCGCTGTCATCGAGCGCGACGCCAATCTAGTCACCACTGACCATGTGCACGACTACGCGGCCAGTGCCTTGATCCTCGACGGCGAAATCAGCGTGGTGACGGCCCAGGGCACCAGCACCTGTCGTGCCGGCGACACTTTCAGTCTCGATAGCGGTATTACTCATCACGAAGAATACGGCCCCCAGGGCGCGCGCCTCTTGTTCAGCAGACGCGAGGCGTAACCGCGCTCGCGCTCAGGCAATTGCCGCGTAAGGAGCCGCCGCTTAAGGAGCGCTCGCCCGTGCGGCCGAAGGCGGCCCCCCCTGCACACATCCGTGAACTCGAAGACTAACCCCACCCGGCGCCGGAACTCGCTTCTCCCCTGGCGCACGGCGACCGGCATCATGCCACGCGAGGATTGAGCCCCATCGCGATGCCACCTCGTGATAGCGCGCGACGTTCACACATGCGGCCCCGCGCGCCGGACAATATCATGACGTCATTCTCACTCCCCGCCCTTGGTGCTGTTTGTCCAGGGGAACTACTCAGATAGTGCGCGCTTGTCATCAAGCACGGCTTGGCCGAGCTGCAGCATTTATCAAGCAATAGTTTGGAGAGACCAAAATGGTAAACAAGACTAAAGTGGGTTTAGCCCTAAGTATCGCCCTTACCCTGGCAGGCAATGCCGGCGGCGTCATGGCCGACAGCAAGAGCAAAGACAAAAACGAAGACCGGCAGAGCAGTGGCGCGGCCGCCTGCAAGCAGGTCGCCGCCGCACTGGACACTACGCCAGATGGCATCCATGACGCACTGAAAACCGCACTGCGTGCGGCCGTCACAGCCGAAGGGTCGGGCCTCAACCTCAACATGTGGGCGACGCTGGTCAATCGCGACGGTGTGGTCTGCGCGGTGGCCTTCTCGGGTGCAAACCGTAACTCGCAATGGACGGGCAGCCGCGCAATCTCGGCTCAGAAAGCTAATACCGCCAATGCCTTTAGCCTCAACACCTTGGCGCTTTCGACCGCCAATCTGTATTCCGCTGTCCAGCCCGGCGGCAGCCTGTTCGGTCTGCAGGAAAGCAACCCGGTCGCCACCGATGTGGTCTACCAGGGCCCAGTCGGCAAGTTTGGTAAAAAGAACGACCCGATGGTCGGCGAACGTCCGGGCGGCGTGAACGTTTTCGGCGGCGGGCTCGGTCTCTACAACGTCAACCACAAACTAATTGGCGGCATAGGTCTGAGCGGCGACACGTCCTGCGCAGATCACAACATCGCCTGGCGCGTGCGTAACAACCTCGCACTCGACAATCTGGCTGGGGTCGGCGGTGTCGGTCCGTCGCTCACCCACGCCGACGGCATCGTGTTCGATATTGAAACCGGTGCCAGCGCCGGTGGCTTCGGTCACCCGACCTGCATTAAGAGCGACAACGTCAACGCCGTTGCCACCAATGGCAACAGCCAGGCCTACGCGGCGACCCTGCCGGCGGTGGATCACTAAGCTGAGCCGCCGCTACCCGAGCACACGGGGCGTGCTCGGGTAGGGGCAGTCCGCCTCCCCGGATTGGCTCATGGCAAGCGCCACCACGCTACCTGTGTTCCGCAATAATTCGATCAACGGTTCTGACGATACCCGGCGTCATTACAATTCGCGGCTCATTGGATGAGCGTGGACGACGCGAGTGGGCAGCCTCCGAAGCGATGGCTTTGGGCCATGGCGACATTGCGCTGTTGCATCGAGGAACGGACAGTGTTCCATCGATAATAGGCAAGGGCGTCAAAGAGCTCCGTCAACGTCGCGCTGGTGAGGGAGCAGCAGAAGAGAGGCGTCGCGTGCGCCAGCCCGGTGGCGGGCGGCGAAGGAAGATAGAAGAAGATCCGGCGCTATGAGGCGCGTTGGAGTCGCTGGTCGAGCCGAGCACGCGAGGTGATCCGGAGTCGGCGTTACGCTGGACGTGCAAGAGCCTTCGGGTGCTTGCGGACGAGTTGGTGCGCGCTGGTCACGAGGTCAGCTATCGGACGGTGGGTCGGCTGCTGAAGTATCTGGATTACCGCCTTCAAGCGAACCGCAAGACGCTGTAAGGTGCGCAGCACGCTGATCGGGATGCGCAGTTTGAGTACATTAACGCGCAGATCAAGAAACAGTTCAAAGATGACAATCCGGCGATCTCGGTAGATACGAAGAAGAAAGAGCTGGTTGTAGCCTATAAAACGGTGGTCGGGAATATCGGCCGAAGGGCGAACCGGAAAAAGTTGACGTCCACGACTTCATGGGCGAATTGGGTCGGGTGAGTCCGTATGGTGTCTACGACCTGCAAGACAATTCAGGCTGGGTGAGCGTTGGGATCAGCGCTGATACTTCGGAATTTGCAGTAGCGACCATCGGTCGTTAGTGGACTCGATGGGTGAAGAGCGGTATCCCGAGGCCAGCGAGTTATTGATCACTGCGGACTGCGGAGGGAGCAACGGCTATCGCACGCGGCTGTGGAAACTTGAATTACAGCGGCTTACGGACGAACTGAAGATCCCGATCACGGTGTGCCACTTTCCGCCTGGCACAAGCAAATAGAACAAGATTGAGCATCGGTTGTTCTCGTTCATCACGATCATCTGGCGAGGCAAACCGCTGCACAGCTACCAGACGGTGGTCAATTTGATCGCGGCCACCCGGACGAGCACTGGGCTTGAAGTCAAGTGTGAACTCGACTCTCAAGGTTACGAGAAGGGACGCAAGGTAGCCGATGCGGAGATGGAAACGGTGAAGATAAGACCGCATCGATTTCACGGCGAGTGGAACTACACGATTGAGCCCCGTTCGTTATAGAGCATGCCGAGACTGATCGACTAGTTTTGGCACGGGCCCTTAGCCACGATATGCGGTAAGGGATCCCGCTATGGGATCTACCGAACGGACCATCACGCTGCCACCAGCTATCTTCGCGTTCAATCCTTCAATCGAAGTTAAACCAATGGAGAAATCGTCGCCGTGTTTATGAACCCCTTACTTTCGTGGACCCAACTCGCATGGAAAACCGGCGAGATGGCGCGTGACTCCGCCCGAGTCATCGCGTCGCGTACCAATGGAATTGCAGACCACGACGAAGTGATTCTCATGGGCTGCGAAAAAGGCGAGGCCGCACTCGAATCGATGCAGGCTATAGGACTGCCGCTGATGCGCATGTATCAGCAGATGGCAGAGCTCGGTCTCTCGCAGATGACGTCACTTTTGACACTATTTCTATCCCTCGGCCGGACGCGCACGGCGACTCAGGCGGCCCAGCAGCAGGTGAAGCTGGTGGACGATATAAAGCGTTCGATTGTTGCGTCGACTAAAGTTGCGGAGTCGGGCGCGGTTGTCGCACGCGCCGCGCTAACACCGGTGCACCGCAGGGTCAAAGCCAATGTAACGCGGTTGAGTAAGAAGCCCGGGTTGATTAAGAAAAAGAAATAGCTACACGTAACAATAGCGGGGTCAGATGAACGTGTTCTCTCCGAATTTTTGGCTACTAGGGAGAACGCACAAAGTTTCGTCTGACCCCAATGGTTCGAAGTTTGATCTGACCCCAATCGTTCGTGGCGGCATTACCCGGCTGGTTGAGGACCGCTAGCGGACTAAAGCACGTGCAACTGCAATAGACGTGAGCGGTTAGTATTGCCCGAAATACATCGGCGGCACCACCAGCGACGGCTTGACGAAATTTTTCACCGCTTTGATCGCGCCTAACACGCCGTACTCAGTAGTGTGTTGGCGCCGGCCTCGGATTGAGCCACCGTGCCGGCATTTTCTCACGTGCCGCTACGGTGGGCGGCGGTACCCGGACGGCAACGTCGACCGTCCCCGTCACCCCTCGCCATACTGCGCGATCACTTCCGTGACGCGTTGC
>JANOXY010000259.1:0-1530 GCA_031418675.1 Pseudomonadota bacterium | reverse complement strand
ACACCCCGACATCTTCATCCTCTGCGCCACCGGGTCGTTCGCCTGCGTGAGCAATTCGCCAACACCCGCAACGCACGGCCGCTCACGCGACCACGTGGGCATGGCCGGCTGGCTGACGCGCAAGTTCGGCGCGCGCTTGTGGATGCCGCAGCCTTGGCTCAGGCGACGGCGGTGATGGCGCGGATTTCTGTCATCAGCGAGTGCAACTCATCGGCCTCGAACGGTTTCATCAGCGACCGTGCCCTCGGGCCCCATGCCTTGAGGCCGTCCTGCATCGGATAACCGGAACAGAACACCACCCACAGGTCGGGACGGCCGCGCTGCAGGCGGGTGGCCAGTTCGGTGCCGCGCATCGTCGGCAGGCTCACATCGGTCACCAGGATGTCGAACCGGCCGGCGGCGAATGCGGCTTGGGCGTCGTCTGCCGAGGCGCACGCCACGACCGACAGCCCTTCTTCTTCCAGCAGAAGCGTGATCAGTTCGCGGACGTCGGCGTGGTCTTCGACATAGAGCACTCGCATGACTGGCATTCACAGTGGGTTCGCGCGGATTCTGCGCCACCCCGGCCTGGCCTCTTGACTGAGCGCTCGCGCGGCATCGGCAGGCGATACTTGCCGACGCAGATACATCACGTTCCGGCCGTGCTCAGGGCAAGCCTGTACCGGGCGATGCAAACGCGGGAAGAGAGTTGACATGACGACTGACAAGAAGCCGGTACCTGCGGCGGCGCATTTTGACGCTGCGCAAGTGCCGCCACGGCTTGCCTCGGGTTTCGGCAGCCAGGTCGAGGTGGTGACGATCGAGACCGATCGCGAGGGTCGTGTCACCGCCTGGAGTTCCGGCGCGCAGGCCGTCCTTGGATGGTCGGCGCAAGAAATACTCGGCGCGTCGGCGGACTGCATGTTCACGCCACAAGACCTGGCCAACTACCGCGCGGCGAACGAGATGCAATGCGCGCTCGATGCCGGCCGCGCCGACGATGAACGTTGGCACGTGAGGAAGAACGGTGCGCTGTTCTGGGGGCACAGCGAAATGTTGACGTTGAAGGACGGCGCCGGCGCGCATGTCGGCTACGTGAAGCGCGTGCGCGACATCACGTCCGACCGTGAAGTGGCTGCCGCTCAGCGCGCGGAGGCCGAGTTCCTGCGCAGCGTTCTGGCGGCGTCTGGCGACTGCATCAAGTTGCTGGATCTCGATTCCAACCTGACCTTCATGAGCGAGCGCGGCCAGCAGCTGATGGAAGTCAGCGACTTCAACGCGATTCGCGGCTGTGACTGGACTGACTTCTGGCGGAACGAAGCGAACACCGAGGCCAAGGCCGCCGTGGCCGCCGCCAAAGCCGGCGGCGTCGGCCACTTCGTCGCTCAAGGCAGCACGAGGGCGGGCACGCTGAAATGGTGGGACGTGCAAGTCACGCCGATCATCGGGGCCGACGGTCAGCCCGAGAGGCTGCTGTGCGTCTCGCGCGACATCACCGAGACCCGCGTGACCGAAGACGCGCTGCGAGACACCCGAAATCTCAATACGCTG
>JANOXY010000258.1:0-6202 GCA_031418675.1 Pseudomonadota bacterium | reverse complement strand
CATGGCAACAAAGCCTGCGCGCAGGTCGCGGCTCAATAAATTCGACACTACACCGACGGCGCGGGAGGCATCTTTCACGTGTACGGTCGCACCGCGGTAGGCTGGCGCGACCTTGACTGCGGTATGGGTGCGCGAGGTTGTGGCGCCACCGATCAGCAGCGGCATGTCCATGCCACGTTTTTGCATTTCGCGCGCGACCAGCACCATCTCCTCCAGCGAGGGCGTGATCAGGCCGGACAGGCCAACCACGTCAGCATTTTCACGCTCGGCGGTATCGAGGATGTCTTTCATCGGGACCATCACGCCCAGGTCTATGACCTCGAAGTTATTGCACTGGAGCACGACTCCGACGATGTTCTTGCCGATGTCATGCACATCGCCTTTGACCGTTGCCAGCACGATCTTGGCCAGCGCGCGGGTGTCGCCCGCGGCCTTTTTTTCCTCTTCGATAAACGGAATGAGATGCGCAACTGCGCGCTTCATCACCCGCGCGCTTTTCACCACCTGCGGCAGGAACATCTTGCCCGCGCCGAACAGATCGCCCACCACCCCCATGCCGTCCATCAGCGGTCCTTCGATGACCTTGAGTGGATGGTCGAAGAGGTGACGCGCTTCTTCGGTGTCTTCAACGATAAAATCTGCGATGCCACGCACCAGCGCATGGGTGATGCGTTCTGTCACCGGCGCGTCGCGCCAGGCCAGATCGCGCTCCACCTCGCGGGCCTCGCCCGATACGGTGCGGGCAAAGTCGATCAGGCGGTCGGTGGCGCCATCATCGCGGTTGAGCAGCACGTCTTCGATGTGGCGCAGCAGCTGCGGTTCGATTTCCTGGTAGATGCCCAGTTGCCCGGCGTTGACGATGGCCATGTCGAGGCCGGCCTGGATGCCGTGATAGAGGAAGGCCGAATGCATGCCTTCGCGTACCGGATTGTTGCCACGGAATGAGAAGGACACATTGCTCAAGCCGCCGCTGACCAACGCATGGGGCAGGTTCTTTTTGATTAAGCGGCTGGCCTCGAAAAACGCGCGGGCATAGTCGTTGTGCTCGGCGATGCCGGTCGCAACGGTCAGTACGTTGGGATCAAAAATGATGTCTTCCGGCGGGAAGTCGGCTTGTTCGCTCAGCAGCCGATAGGAGCGCGAGCAGATCTCGAACTTCCGCTCGCTGGTGTCAGCCTGACCGCGTTCATCAAACGCCATCACCCCCACCGCCGCACCGTAGCGACGTACCAGGCGTGCCTGTTCGAGAAACTTCTCCTCGCCTTCCTTGAGGCTGATGGAGTTGACGATGCCCTTGCCCTGCAGGCAACGCAGACCCGCTTCAAGCACTTCCCACTTGGAAGAGTCAATCATCACCGGCACGCGGCTGATATCGGGATCCGAGGCACATAGCGCCAGAAAACGCTTCATCAATGCCACCGAATCCAACATGCCTTCGTCCATGTTGATATCGATGATCTGCGCGCCGCTTTCGACCTGCTGGCGCGCCACTTCTACCGCCGCATCGAGGTCACCGTCTTTAATCAAGCGCGAAAATTTCGGACTGCCGGTTACGTTGGTGCGTTCGCCGACGTTGATAAAGCCGCGCTCGGGGGTGATGTTCAGCGGCTCCAATCCACTCAGACGGCACACCCGACTCAGTTCGGGAATTTGTCGCGGCGACACGCCGGCAACCGCCTGGGCGATGGCACGGATGTGGTCGGGGGTGGTGCCGCAGCAGCCTCCAACGATGTTGACCAGGCCGTTGGCGGCGAAGTCACCGATGATGCCAGCCATGTACTCAGCCGTTTCGTCGTAACCACCAAACTCGTTGGGCAGCCCGGCATTGGGATGCACACTGACGTGGGTGCCGGACACGCGCGAGAGTTCTTCGACGTATTGGCGCAAATCCGCGGCCCCGAGCGCGCAATTGAGGCCGATGGCGACAGGCTCGGCGTGGCGCACGGAATTCCAGAAGGCCTCCGTCGTCTGGCCAGTGAGCGTGCGGCCGCTCTTATCGGTAATCGTGCCGGAAATCATCAGCGGCAGGTCCAGGCCCTGATCGGTCAGGCATTGCCGTGCGGCGAAGATCGCCGCCTTGGCGTTGAGTGTGTCGAAGATGGTCTCGATCAGCAGCAGATCAACCCCGCCCTCGATAAGTGCGCTGGTGGCCTCGTAATAGGCCGCGCGTAGCGTCTCGAAATCAATATTGCGGAAGCCCGGATCGTTGACGTCGGGCGAGACCGAGGCCGTACGGTTGGTTGGCCCCAGCACACCAGCCACGAATTTGGGTGCGTTATCCCCGCTAGACGCGCGATAGTCGGCAATGGCCTCCCGCGCCAGTTGCGCGGCGGCGATATTGAGATCGCGCACGATGTATTCGAGGCCGTAGTCGGACTGGGAGATGCTGGTGGCGTTGAAGCTGTTGGTCTCAACGATATCGGCGCCCACGTTCAGGAACGACAGGTGGATGCCCTTGATGAGTTTGGGCTGGGTCAGACACAGCAGGTCGTTATTGCCCTTCAGATCGCTGCCATGGTCAGCGAAGCGGGTACCGCGGAAATGCGCTTCATCGAGACTGTGCTGCTGAATCATGGTGCCCATGGCACCATCGAGGACTGCGATTTTGCGCGCCAGAAGTTCGTGGAAGGCGGAGGAATTTTGCATTTGTCTACCGATAGGAAAGCACGGTGAATAGTTTACTCGCAGCGGTGTCGGCCTTCACGTTGCCGGCGCCGATTCGTGACGCAGCGGGCGCAGCCGAATTAAACGTCGCTGCCAGGCGAACAGCAGCGACAGGCTGATAATCAGCAGGCCGTGTACCGGCCACATACCCAACTGTGGCGCAATCACGCCCTTCAACAACAGCGCGCGGCCGACACCTAGCAGGTTGGTATAGGCAAAATAGGCGGCTACAGCGGTGATCATGCCCAGATACCAATGACCGCGCCGACCGCTGATGCTGATCAAAAACGCCAGGGCCGGGCATAACAGCGTGCATATCGGCAAACTGAAGCGCGACTGCAACTCTACCCCGTAGTAGAACTCATTGTGTCTAAGCAGATCGGTGGTCGCGACAAAACCGATGTGCTCGTTGAAATTGGTCGGCTCGGGCGTCTCAATGCGCACACCGTAACGAGAAAAATCCGTGATGACAAAATCGACCTGGCCCGGCTCGCCGGCGTAACTCATGCCGTTTTCGAACACGGCAAAGCGGCCGTGGGCGCGCCGATCCAGTTCGATCGAGGCGCGATCGGCACGCAAGGTGCCCTCGTGGCCGGCATCGCTTTGTTTATCGCGCGAGTGCACAAAGGCTTGATTGAGATACTTGCCGTCGGCGCTAATCGCCGCGGCATAAAACACGCGCCGCCCGCCCGCCAGGTCGCGGAACTGACCAGCCTTGACGCCGGCAATGGTCGCCTCGTTCTCCGTAATTTCTTTCAGCTCGCGCAGATAGTGTTCGGCCTGCGGCCCGACCACCAAGGTGATCATCGCTACCACCAAGCCGGCGGCTAGCCCCACGCCAAAAAGCGGTTTGAGCAGCGCCTGATGATTCATGCCCGCGGCGCGCATGACCACCCACTCAGAACTGAGTTGCAGGCGCGTAGTGGCGGCAAAAGTGCCCAGGAATAGCGACATCGGCAGCAAGTCTTTCAGCGACACCAGCATTTTCAGCCCGACCATGCGCACGATGTGTTGCGGGGCGATCTTGCCCGCGGCCGCATCACCCAGCGCGCTCGCGAGGCGCATGGTCAGATACAGCACCAATAAACCGCCGACGATGGCGGCGCTTATCTTCAAGGTCTCGCGGATGTAGTAGCGCGCCAGGATCACGATCGGCCGCCAGCGCCTTGCTCACGCTTGAGCAGATGCAGATTGCGGAAATAAATGATGCCGTTAGGCAGCTGGCTGACGATGAAGACCGGGTCGCGGCGATACAGGGCATAGCTCAACAGCACCACGCTGCCCGCGATGCTCAAGTACCAGAACGTGACGGGGATAACACTGCTTTTGGCGCGCTCGCTGGCCAACCACTGCACCACCCAGCGCGAAAAAAACAGCAGATTGCCGCACATGCCGACACTGACCCACAGCTGCTCAGTGGTCATGGTGCAGCTCCTCAACAACGGTCAAAGCAATAGCCCTGCGCTTGAGCCATAAAACGCCGATCAGGTCGACGATGCCTACCCATAAACGATTCCACACACCATATTTGGAGACACCGTGAACCCGTGCACGGTGGGAGACGGCGATCGAGCGGATGACGCCGCCATCGCGGCGCACCAGCGCCGGCAGGAAGCGGTGCATATGGTCGAAGCGTGGCAACTTCAGAAAAGCTGCACGCTGAATGATTTTCAGGCCACAACCGGTGTCGGGAGTGTCGTCGCCCAACATGCGTGAACGCACGCCGTTGGCGATGCGCGAAGACAGCAGTCGCAGCCCGCTGTCGCGGCGCTTCTGCCGATGGCCACAAATCAGGATGGGCGGCACGGCCGTCTCCAGTTCGCGCAGCAAGCGCGGGATGTCCTGCGGGTCGTTCTGGCCATCGCCGTCCAAGGTAATTACCCATTCACCCCGTGCTGCGCCTATGCCACTGCACAGGGCCGCGCTCTGACCTCGATTGTTTCCATGGGCAATCACACGCAGACGCGAGTCAGCGGCGCAATCGAGCAGACGCGCACGGGTGTCGTCATTGCTCGCGTCATCAACTGCGACCACCTCATAACTTCCAAGCGCGGCCATGACGGTATGGATTTCAGTGAGCAGCGGCACCACGTTTGCCTCTTCATCAAAAAACGGCACCACCACGGAATAGCGCGGAGGACTGGATGATGAAGAAGCGTTGGAGGTCATGGAATGCTGGTTGGCCACAGGGGAAAAGGCGCGCAAACGGTCGGCGCCAAGTGCGCAAATTCTAACAGGCATCCCGCGCTGACACAGCGCGAACACGGGGCTTTTGACACAGTTACAAGCTGGCACCCAGAATGCTCGCCCGCATCATTACAGGGTCACGTCATGGGAAACCGCCTTTCGAAGATCTACACCCGCACCGGTGACGCCGGCACCACGGGCCTGGGTGACGGCTCACGGGTCGCCAAAATCAGCCCGCGTATGCATGCTATCGGTGAAGTTGACGAACTCAATTGCAACCTCGGACTGCTGCTGGCCGAGCCCTTGCGTCCTGACATGCACGCCTTGTTGCTCGATATCCAGCATGACCTGTTCGACTTGGGCGGCGAGCTGTCCATTCCCGACAGCACCTTCATCAAGGACAGCGCCGTGAGCAAACTCGAACAGGCGATCGACCTTTACAACGACGAATTGCCGCCTTTGAAGGAATTTGTCCTGCCGGGTGGTAGCCGCGCAGCGGCGGTTTGCCACATGGGGCGCGCGGTGTGTCGGCGAGTTGAGCGCGCGGTGCTGGAGCTGGCGGCCGAGGAAACCGTCAATGCCCAGACGTCGACCTTTCTGAACCGCCTGTCGGATCTATTGTTCGTGTGTGCCCGCGTGATTGCGCGGGACTCCGGCGCGGGCGAGGTGATGTGGTCGCGCAAACGCGGATAGCGCTTCAGACCAGCGCACGGTACCCGCCCGACCACCGATTATCCGTCTATGGGCGGGCCGAAGCGGCGGTAAGCTCCGCAGCCGCGGCCTGGGGGCACAGTGCCATCTCAGCCGGGGCGTTCTGCTAGACTCCCGCTCCTTTTTTCGCCGGGGCTGAACACCCCGTTCATGAGGTTTAGAGTTAATGAAAGTTGCATGCATCGATTTCGAAGGCGTTCTGGTCCCCGAAATCTGGGTCAGCCTGGCCGAACGCACAGGCATAGCAGAATTGCGCGTCACCACCCGCGATATCCCGGATTACGACGAACTCATGGGCCTGCGCCTCAAAATCATGGGCGACCGCGGTCTGCGCTACGCCGACATCAAGGCCGCCGCTGGCTCCCTGGAGCCGCTACCGGGTGCGGCGCAATTCCTGACCTGGCTGCGCAGCAACTATCAGGTGGTGATCATTTCCGACACCTTCCACGAGTTGGCGGCGCCCTTGGTGGCCAAGCTGCAGTATCCGATGATCCTGTGCCATCAGTTGAAGGTGGATGCTGACGACCGCGTGGTGGGTTACACCCTGCGCCAAAGTGATCCTAAGCGGCATTCGGTGCTGGCGTTCCAGTCCTTGAACTACCAAGTAATCGCGACCGGCGACTCCTACAACGACATCAGC
>JANOXY010000257.1:0-11242 GCA_031418675.1 Pseudomonadota bacterium | reverse complement strand
ATACCCGTATCGGTAGGCGCTGGTCGTAAAGTCAGAAATACCTTGCGACCGGTATGCAAGCCGACGCCAGTCGCCCGAATGACGTTCTTCAGGGTGCGTTGTTTGATCATCTTCTCCGCTTCTCAAAAGAGAGGGTCCGCTTTTGGGTCAGAAATATAACACACCTCCGTATAGGCTTGATAACCCTGCCCTTATTCGCTGCACGGCCAAACCTTTTTATCACCCAAATCCCTAAGGCACCGGAACCTCTCTCAATCGGCCTGGCGGCGCAAAAACGCCGGAATATCGAGGTAATCGGTATTGCCGTCGCTCAGGTCCGGTACAACTCGCTCATCGCGATTGCGTATCACCGTGGGCCGTTCCAAGCGACGGAAGTCAGGCTCTTCTTCGCTGCGACGCGGGCTGATTGTACTCGCTGCGACCGCCGTCGGCGCCGCTGCTTGCGGAGCTATTGCCGCGGGTCCCGATTCATCCTTCAAGCGCTGTTCACTACCGATGCCGGTAGCGACTACGGTAACGCGGATTTCGTCTTGCATGTTCTCGTCGATGACGGTGCCAACGACAACGGTCGCGTTGTCCGAAGCAAAGGCCCTGACGGTGTTACCAACCTCCTCAAAGTCGCCCATCTTGAGATCGGGCCCCGAGGTCACGTTCACCAGAATACCTTTCGCTCCTGAGAGATTGATGTCTTCAAGCAGCGGGCTGGAAATCGCAGCCTCGGCAGCGATGCGTGCGCGGTCCTGACCGCGGGCGCTGCCAGAGCCCATCATCGCCATACCCATCTCCGACATCACGGTTCGCACGTCGGCAAAGTCAACGTTAATTAGACCGGGGTTGGTGATTAGTTCAGCAATGCCCTGCACCGCGCCGAGCAGCACGTCGTTGGCGGCCTTAAATGCATCCAGCAGGCTGATGTCCCGGCCGAGGACCGACAGCAACTTCTCGTTGGGGATGGTGATCAGCGAATCAACGTACTGCGCCAGTTCCCTGATGCCCTGGTCGGCGATCGCGGCACGCTTCTTGCCCTCGAACGGAAACGGTCGGGTCACAACCGCCACCGTCAAGATGCCCATCTCCTTGGCGATTTGCGCAACCACCGGTGCGGCGCCCGTACCCGTGCCGCCGCCCATTCCGGCCGTGATAAAGATCATGTCAGAACCTTCGAGCACATCGGTGATGCGATCGCGGTCGTCCATTGCTGCGCGTTTGCCAATATCGGGATTGGCGCCGGCGCCCAGGCCTTTGGTGATATCAGCACCCAACTGCAAAGTGGTTTTTACCGGCGAATTCTTCAACACTTGTGCATCTGTATTTGCGCAAATGAAATCGACGCCTTCGATTTGTGCACTCAGCATGTGCAGAACCGCATTGCCGCCGCCGCCGCCTACGCCAATCACTTTGATGACTGCCTGTTGGCTGTAAGAGTCCATGAGTTCGAACATCTTCTTCCCTCCGTCTACTATCCATCCCGCATAGGGATGGGTGACTGTTATCTATTTCGTTTTAACCAGCGTTGGCGGCCTTGCACTTCCGGCCTGTCGGCCGGTTGCAAGAACGCCTAGAAATTACCATGGAACCAATTTTTCATGCGCTCCCAAATCCCATTCGTGGATTCGAAGCGCGAAGGCTGCGTGAAGGCCGCACCAGCCTGATTGCCAAACAACAGTAGACCAACACCTGTGGCGTAAATAGGATTACGCACAACATCGACCAAACCGGCTACGTATTGCGGCGTACCCAGCCTGACCGGCATATGAAACACTTCCTCGGCCAGCTCGATAACGCCTTCCATCTTCGAGCCACCGCCGGTCAGTACCACACCGGCCGCCATCATCTCCTCGAATCCACTACGCTTGAGCTCGGCCGCCACCAGACTGAATAATTCCTCGTATCGTGGCTCTACCACTTCCGCCAAGGTCTGACGCACAAGGCGTCGCGGCGGACGGTCACCAACACTCGGCACCTCGATAGTTTCATCGGGGTTCGCCAGCTGGGTAAGTGCGCAGGCGTAACGTATCTTGATGTCTTCGGCGTGATGGGTGGGTGTTCGCAGAGCGACGGCGATGTCATTGGTCACCTGATCACCGGCGATCGGGATCACCGCAGAGTGATGTATGGCGCCATGGACAAACACCGCGATGTCGGTCGTGCCGCCACCGATATCGCACAAGCACACGCCCAAATCCTTTTCGTCTTCGGTCAGTACGGCATAGGACGAGGCTAGTTGCTGCAGAATGATGTCATCGACTTCGAGTCCGCAGCGACGCACACACTTGACGATATTCTGCGCTGCCGACACAGCACCAGTGACCTTGTGTACTCGCGACTCGAGGCGCACCCCCGACATACCGATCGGTTCGCGTATGCCTTCTTGCCCATCGATAATGAATTCCTGCGGCAGGATATGCAGAATCTTCTGATCGGCCGGAATTGCAACTGCGCGCGCAGCGTCAATGACACGCTCAACATCATTGTGAGTGACTTCGTTATCGCGGATAGCGACTATGCCGTGGGAGTTCAGGCTGCGAATGTGCCCGCCGGCGATACCGGCATAGACCGAGTGGATTTCACAGCCGGCCATCAGCTCAGCTTCCTCGATAGCGCGCTGGATCGATTGCACGGTCGATTCAATATTGACTACCACACCCTTTTTCAGGCCGCGCGATGGATGGGAACCTAGACCCACAACTTCAATGGAACCGTCCGACGATATCTCACCGACTATCGCCACCACTTTCGACGTGCCGATATCGAGCCCGACCAGCAGTTTCTTATCTGGCTTCTTTACCATCATGCTCTGGCCTCGCGCGATCGCGCGGTGCCGACTTCAGTCCGCAACCCATTCATTTTCAACCGTTCCTTCTCACTGAACCGCGTTCGCCGACAGCGAATCCGTTGGTGTAACGCATGTCAACATGACCGATGCGCTCCCAGGCGGCGTTCAAACCTTTGCTATATCCCCACTTGAAGCGCGCCAGGCGCTCCTCCAGATCGCGTCGCCCGAGCAGAATCTCGCGGCCGCCTTCAATCGTAATAGTCCACGCCCGTCGATCGGATAAAGCCAGCCCGATGGGTTTGAGTCCAATATCGGCTAGTTGCTCGCGTATGTAGTCAAAGCGCTCCAGCACCTCCTGTTCGGAACCGAGCGGGCCGTTGAGTTGCACCAGATCTTTTGGCAGGTCTTCTGCGATGGGGACGAATACGTCCGCACGCTCGTTTAATAGCCCGTAGTCGCCCCAGCGCGCAACCGGCACTTGTTCGACGATGGTCACATGCAGCCCGTCAGGCCACATGCGACTGACATTGGCTTCGCGAATCCAGGCTTCATCCTGCAAGAGGTCACGAATATCGGCGACATCAACACCAAAAAAACCTGCGTGCACCGCATCAGCCACCGCGTGCTGTACGTGTTCAGTGGTGAGATGCTTGAACTCGCCTTCCACCATCACCCGTCGGATCGGCAGCGCTGCAGGGTCAGACAACTCGCGGGCAATCCAACCGATGCCGATGACGGTTGCCACGATCATGAACACAAAAGCGATCATCGTCGGCGGCATCGTTGGCTGCTTCGGCTCACTGGTCTTGGGCACGGCGTGGCTCATTGACGTTTTTCCCGCAAGCAGCTCGAAGCCAGGATTGTCACCACGAGATCTTCAAATGACCAGCCGGCCTGACGCGCCGCCATCGGTACCAGTGAATGATCGGTCATGCCAGGAACAGCGTTCAGCTCGATCAACCAGAGCTGACCTTTCTGATCACACATGAAATCAACCCGTCCCCAACCATGGCCATCCAGTGCCTCGAACGCGCGCAAACCGAGTGCCGCAGCGTGTGCTTCTTCGGCATCGGTCAGTCCGCACGGACAGATGTATGACGTGGTGTCGACCAGATATTTAGCCGCATAGTCGTAGAACTCATGGGGCGTTTCGAGCCGGACAATGGGCAATGTCCGGCCGGCAACAATCGACAAGGTGTACTCGGCACCATCCACGAAACGCTCGGCCAGTACCAGTGGGTCAAACATGCGGGCAGCATCAACAGCTGCGGCAAAATCCTGCGCGCGCTTGACCTTCGAGACTCCGAGGCTTGAACCCTCGCGCGCCGGCTTGACGATCAGCGGCAAACCCAGGTCAGCGATAATCGCCTGCGCATCGCTGTCGGGCTCAACGAGGTGAAAGTCCGGTGTTGGCAGACCAGCACCTAGCCAGGCGAGTTTGCTGCGATACTTGTCCATGGCTATCGCACAGCCTGCAACACCGGTGCCGGTGTAGGGCAGGCCTAGCAGATCGAGTGCCGCTTGCACCTGACCATCCTCACCACCACGACCGTGCAGCGCGATAAAAAAGCGGTCGTAACCTCGATACTCGAGCAGCGCATCGAGCGAGCCGGCCCAATCGAGCGCCGTGGCATCAACGCCGGCTTTGCGCAGTGCCGCTGTCACAGCTCGTCCGCTTTTGAGAGATATCTCACGTTCACCCGAGAGCCCACCCATCAGCACACCGACACGACCGGCTGTGCGCACCATCTCTTCCAACTGGCGGCGGTCCGGTGCGCTCATGCATCACCCGCTGCGGCTTCGCCAACTATCAAAACTTCGGTTTCCAGTTCGATCCCCGTGCGCTCCGCTACCGTGGCTCGCACGAACTGAATCATCTGTTCGATATCGGCCGCACGCCCGGCACGATCGTTAACGATGAAATTGGCGTGCACGGTTGAGACTTCGCAGCCACCGATGCGGTGACCCTTTAGACCGCATTGTTCGATCAGGCGACCGGCATAATCGCCGGGAGGATTCTTGAAAACCGAACCGCACGATGCTTTGCCCGTAGGCTGGGTGGCGCTACGCTGGGCCAATACCTGGCGAATGCGATCATTAGCCTCGCCGTGGGCGGACTCAGGCAAAGCCAGCAGCGCCCCGATGAACCAGCCTGGTTGCGATTGGCTGACACGACGATAACTGGCGACAAACTCCGCGCGCGGCAGACGTGCAATACGGCCAGTGCGATCGATGACTTCGGCCCACTCCACAAACTGCCAGATCTCGCCACCCAAGGCGCCAGCGTTCATGCGCAGCGCACCGCCGAGTGTGCCGGGAATGCCGGCCAGGAAAGCCAGACCGGCACGGTCGTGAGCGGCAGCGGCACGTGCGAGGTGTGCACAGGGCACACCAGCTTCCGCATACAAATGTGCGTTGTCCACCCAGTGAATAACATCCAGATAGCCGGTGCCGATGACCGTGCCACGCAGACCACCATCGCGGATCAGCAGATTGCTGCCTAGACCGATCCAGAACAAGGGATCGACCGCATGGCCAGCCAGAAAACAAACCAACTCCTCACGATCGGCAGGTTCGAAGTAATGATCAGCCGGCCCACCGCAGCGCCAGCTGCAGTGGCGTGCCAGTGGCTCGTTGCGACGATATTCGCCATGCCAGTTCACAGCTGCGTCCCTGAGTTGCGCATTAAAGTCAGGCACTCTGGGCTGCCCGCTCATGCGACCAAGGCCTCGGCGATAGCGCCGATATTACCGGCACCGAGCAGGGCAACCACGTCATGATCGTGCACGAGATCGGCCAACACGTCCTTGACCGCGCTGAGTTCACCAACAAACACCGGGTCGATATGACCTCGCGTGCGGATCGCGCGCGCCAGCGCGCGACCGTCTGCGCCGGCGATCGGTGTTTCGCCCGCTGCGTAGACATCGAGCAACATCAGCACGTCGACGCGCGACAACACCGCGGCAAAATCTTCGAACAAGTCGCGTGTTCGACTGTAGCGATGAGGCTGGAACACCACCACCAGACGTCGTTCGGGAAACGTGCGGCGAATCGTCTTCAAAACCGCATCAAGTTCTTTCGGATGATGACCGTAGTCATCGACGACCGTCACGCGGTGTGTGCCAATGCGAACCTCATGATGAATCTGGCAGCGACGGGCGATACCTTGAAAGCTCATCAGCGCGCGCCGCGCGGCATCAAGCTCCACACCCAGCTCTCGCGCGACCGCGATCGATGCCAGTGCATTCTGCACGTTGTGCTCGCCCGGCAGATTGAGCACAAATTCAGCCTGCGTGTGCGACGGATCATCTTTCAGTGTCACGCGGAAATGTTCGCGCCCTGCTACATGGCGCAAATCATGGCCCCGTACGTCGGCGTCTTCGTGCACGCCATAGGTGATCACCCGCGCGCGAATCTCGGGGATCAACGACGCTGCCTGGACATCATCGAGGCAAACACAGGCCACGCCATAAAATGGCAACCGTCGGAAGAATTCAACGAACGTAGCTTTCAAGATGGCAAAATCACCGTGGTAGGTTGCCATATGATCGGCATCGACGTTGGTCAACACCGCTACCAGTGGATGCAACAACAAAAAAGAGGCGTCGCTTTCGTCCGCTTCGGCGACCAGATATCGACCGGCACCGAGTCGTGCGTTGGCATTAATGCTTTTGACCAGGCCACCAACGACGAATGTTGGATCAAGTCCGGCTTCCGCCAACACAGCGGCGACCAGACTGGTGGTGGTGGTTTTACCGTGTGTGCCTGCAATGGCGATACCGCGTCGAAATCGCATCAATTCGGCCAACATCTCGGCGCGCGGGACTACCGGTATGCGTTGGCTACGTGCCGCGATCAGTTCCACATTATCCGCGGCGATGGCACTGGAATAGACCACCACGTCTGCGCCATCGACATTGCTCGCAGCGTGCGCACCCAGGACCGTGACACCTGCGGCGCGCAGGTGCTCGGTAACTCGCGAGTTACTCTGATCGGAACCCGAGACTCGGTACCCGAGATTGGACAACACTTCGGCAATGCCGCTCATGCCCGAACCACCGACGCCAATAAAATGGATACGCTCGACGCGATGCATGAGCGTGTCGTGGGGATCATGCATTGGTGAATTCCAGGCATTGAGCGGCGACATCGGCGGTGGCATGGGGACGCGCCCGTGCTCGAGCGCGCTGGGCCATTTGCAGACGCCGCGCCGGGTCGCGCAGCAAGCCTGCAATCTCGCGCGCCAGGTTATCGACGCTGAGAGTCGCTTCGGGTCGCAAAAGCGCGGCAGCGTCGGCTACCAGATACTGCGCGTTGGCGGTTTGGTGATCATCGACCGCGTAAGGATAGGGGATCAGGATCGAAGCTACACCGCAGGCCGCGATCTCTGCGACGCTGCTGGCACCAGCACGCGCGATAATCAAATCGGCCCAGGCATAGGCCGCGGGCATGTCGTCAATATACGCCAGCGCCGTTGCGTCGGTGATGTTCGCAGCGGTGTCGTAGCGCGCCTGGGTCGAGGCAACATCGTCGACCCCGCACTGGTGGCGCACCGCGATACCCGCTACACCGCAGGCGGCCAGCGCGGCGGGCACCATTTCATTTAAGGCGCGCGCGCCGCGACTTCCGCCAAATACCAGCACGTTCAAGCGACCCGCGGTACGGACGCGCTCTGCCGGTGCGGCGATATTGGCGATGTCGTCACGCACCGGATTGCCGGTCGTTATGGCGTGTACTGCGGCCTTAAAGCTGCCGGGAAATCCTTCCAATACGCGGCGCGCGAAGTGACTAAGGATACGATTGCTCAATCCAGGTACGGCATTCTGTTCATGGATAATCAGGGGACGACGCGTGAGCCACGCTGCGATGCCGCCGGGGCCGCTGACAAAACCGCCCATGCCAAGCACAACCTGCGGTTGAATACGCCGCATCGCCGCAAGCGCGCAACAAATGGCGTACGCAATACCAAACGGCGCAGCGAGCCAGCGCCACCAGCCACGACGACGCAGACCACTGACGGGAATCACCACCAGGGGTAATCCGGCCAGGGGCACGAGGCGTGCTTCGATGCCACGCGCCGTACCCATCCAATACAGATCGACGTTACGTGCGCGCAGGGCTGCGGCGACAGCAAGTCCAGGATAGACATGGCCGCCGGTGCCGCCGGCCACGATCATGACTGACTTAGTCATCATCGTAGTCCTCGTCATCCAACGGTGTTGCGCTTGGAGGCGCCGTGAGGATCTGCGGCCCACCAGCCGCCGCAACACGCGGGATTGTGCTTTGGTGGGCCTCATATCCAGCGCGCAAGGCCATACCTACGGCGCACAAAGTTACGACCAGGTTGTTGCTGCCATAACTTAAGAAGGGCAGCGGCAGACCTTTGGTCGGCAAAATGCCCATATTGACGCCGATATTGACGAAGGCCTGGATACCGAGCAGCAGACCAATACCATAGGTCACATAAGCGGCAAACAACAGGTTGGCGCGCTCGGCCTGCCCGCCGACATGGAAGATCCGCCAGATAAGAAACACAAACAAACTGATGACCATCAGACAACCGATGAAACCGCCCTCTTCGGCGATGACGGCGAAGACAAAATCGGTATGCACCTCGGGCAAATAGAACAGCTTCTGTACCGAATTGCCCAGTCCGACGCCGAACCATTCGCCACGGCCAAAAGCGATCAAGGCCTGCGTCAACTGAAAACCGGTATTAAACGGATCCGACCAGGGGTCCATAAACGTCATCAGGCGGGCGAGGCGATAGGGTGCCAGCATGGATAGCGCAGCCAGCGCTGTGAGTGCAGCGAAGCCCCAGAAAAAGAAACGGATATAGGGCACACCGGCTAGGAACAGCATACCCAGCACCGTCGTGAACAGTACCACTGCTGTTCCGAAATCCGGTTCGAGTAACAGTAATCCGGCGATCACAGTAATCATACCGATGGGCTTGATGAAGCCGATGAAATCACTGCGTACCTGCTTGTTGTGCCTGACCAGGTAAGCCGCGACATAGACTGCAACCGCGAGCTTGGCCAGCTCAGAGGTTTGGATGGTAAAAAACCCCAGCCCCAGCCAACGCATACTGCCGTTCACTTCATGACCAAGACCCGGCACCAATACCGCTATCAGGAGGGCCACTGCGACAAACAGTAGCGACGTGCTCCATTGTTCGAAATAGACCAAAGGCGTGCGCATCAATAACACCGCGCCGCCGATGCCGAGGGCCGCGGCGAACGTTTGGCGCTTAAAAAAATACAAGGGTGCCATGTCGCGATGCTCAGCGATCGACACCGAGGTCGAGACCACCATGAGCAGTCCGATGCACAATAGCGCAAAAGCACCACCTATCAGCCAGATGTCATAGGCGAACTGCTGCTCCGAAACGCGCACCAGCTGCGGTTTAGCCTGAGTCTGAACTTCAGCAACCGCGCTCACGTTCTACTGCGTTCCAGAACCGCGTCGCAGAACGCCGCGCCACGTGCAGCGTAGTTGTCAAACATGTCGAAACTTGCACAGGCCGGCGACAACAAAACCAGATCGCCCTGACGGGCAGCGGCTGCCGCTGCATCGACCGCAGCGCGCATGTCGCCAGCCTTTAGCGTCGTTATGCGACCGTCGATTGCACACTCGAACTGCGTAGTGGCACGCCCGATTAAGACCACCGTGTGCATGTGGGCAACAACAGTATCGGCAAACTCGGAAAAGTCCGTTTCTTTAGGCTCACCGCCAGCGATCAGTACGCCGCTGCGACGGTGACACAGGCCGCGAATGGTGGCACAGGCAGCGCCGGAATTAGTCGCCTTGGAATCATTGATGTATTCAACACCGGCCAGGGTCGCAACCAGTTGCGCTCGGTGTTCAAGGCCGGTAAAACTACTCAGCGCCGTCAGCAAAGCTGCGCCACGCGCACCAAACGCATGGCATATCGCCAGCGCTGCCAACGCATTAGCGATGTTGTGGCGACCGGCAATCTGCAGCGCTCGCGCTGCTAGCACCACACCCTCTGGTCCGACCAATTGCTCACCATCTGCGCCGACGCATAGTTTGAAGTCGGCCACGGTGTTTGCATCGAGACTGAATAGTGCACGAGCGCGGTCTGCCGCCAACGCGACCGCGATGTCATCGTCAGCATTCAGCACTACCCGTTCGGCTCCAACGAGGATGCGTGCTTTAGCATCGCGATAGGCAGCAAAGTTTCCATAGCGATCGAGATGGTCGGGCGTGATATTTAATATGCAGGCAACGCGTGGTGCGAGGGAATGGGTGGTCTCCAACTGGAAGCTGGACAATTCCAGCACATAACAATCGGGCGCCACCACATCGAGCAGGTCGAGTGCAGGGGTGCCGAGGTTGCCACCCACACGTACCCTATAGCCATCGGCTTGCAGCATGCGCGCAACCAAGGTGGTGACTGTACTCTTGCCATTGGTGCCGGTAATGGCGATAACCGGTGCATTGACCGCACGCGCGAACAGTTCGATATCACCGAGCACTTCAACACCACTGGCACGCGCGTCACGGATGGCGGGCTCGTCCAGCGACAGCCCTGGGCTTAAGACGATATGTCGGCAGCGGCTAAGCAGATCGGTCTCCAACTCACCAATTTTTACCTCCACTTCCGGGAAGTCTCGACGCACGGCATCAAGGTTTGGTGGTGCGGCGCGGGTGTCCATCGCAAGCACCGAAACACCGCGTGCTGCCAGGTAACGCACACAGGACAGGCCGGTAACACCGAGACCAATCACGGCATAATCAGCCAAGGGTGGTGCACTACGGGTCGAAACAGCAGTCATGGCTGGCATGCTCACCGTATCTTCAGCGTCGCGAGTGCGATCAGCACCAGCACAACCGTAATAATCCAGAACCGCACAATCACGCGCGGCTCGGGCCAACCCTTAAGCTCGAAGTGGTGGTGGATAGGCGCCATGCGGAAAATCCGCCGCCCGGTGAGCTTAAACGAGCCGACTTGCAGCATGACCGAGACCGTTTCCATCACGAACACGCCACCCATGATCATCAAGACCAGCTCCTGGCGCACCGTGATTGCGACTGTCCCGATGGCCGCGCCCAGCGCCAGCGCACCGATGTCGCCCATGAAGACCATGGCTGGGTAGGTGTTGAACCACAGGAAACCTAGACCCGCCCCAACAATCGCGCCGCAGAACACACAAATCTCACCGACGCCATGCACATAGGGCACGGACAGGTAGTGGGCGAATTTGATATTGCCCGCGACATAGGCGAACACGATCAAGGCCGCCGCCACCATCACCGTTGGTAATACCGCCAGACCATCGAGCCCGTCGGTTAAATTGACCGCATTGCTGGTGCCGACGATCACACAATAGACCACCACGAAATACATCCAGCCCAGATTAATGGCAATGCTTTTGACAAACGGCACGATGAGTTGCGTTTCGACCGGTGATTGCGCGGTGTAGTAGAGCGCGGACGCCGCCC
>JANOXY010000256.1:0-5584 GCA_031418675.1 Pseudomonadota bacterium | reverse complement strand
GCTTTCGGGCATTTCCCGACACGCTTCGCTCTTGAACGCGCGGTTGACATGGTCGCGCGCCGCGTCGGTATGGAGGCCAGTGCCCTGCGGCGTATGAATCTGGTGCCCAGTCTGCCCTATACCTCGGTCACCAACGAGTATTACGACAGCGGCGACTTCCTCAAAGTGTGGGACAACCTGCTGGTGCAAGTGGATTTGCCAAAATTCCGTGCCGAACAACTGGCCGCCCGCGCTGAAGGAAAATACCTTGGCATCGGCTTCGGCTGCGGGGTGGAGCTCTCGGGCGTGGCCTCGGAATTGCTGGTGCCGATGGAAAACCAGCCCGGTTATGGCGCGGCGACCGTGCGCATCGATCCACGCGGCAAGGTCCAGGTGTTTGGCGGTGATGCGCCCGGTGGCCAGGGCCACGAAACCACCACCGCCCAGGTGGTCGCCTCGCTGTTTGGCATCGCTCCCAACGACGTGGTGGTGACCACCGGTGATACCGGTACCACACCGTTTGGCGCCGGCAGTATCGGGGCACGTAACGGCTCGTATTTTGTCAGCGCCGTGGCCAATGCCTGCAATGAACTGAAAGACAAGATCACGCGCATCATGGCCCATGACTTTCAGATTGAAGCCAGCGTGCAGCACTTCGAGTTCAAAGCAGCGGAAGTGATCTATCTCGGCGATCGGAGCAAGAAAAAATCTTTTCGCGAAGCGGTTGAGCGCATCATCATGTGGCCCATCAATATGCCCGAGGGCGAAGTGGGCGGCTTGGACGCCACCATCTTCTTCGAAGCGGCCAAGCCCATGATCTGCTTCAATGCCGACGCCTGTGTCGTCGAAGTCAACATCGAATCCGGCGACTTCAAGATCAAACGCTGGGTGACGTCTGAAGACGTTGGCACCGTCATCAACCCTAATATCGTTGATGGCCAGATGCACGGCGCCATTGTGCAGGGCCTGTCCAATACCATGTTCGAAGAATTTGTCTATGACGAACGTGGCCAGCAGATGAGCGCCGATTTTGAGCACTACAAACTTGCCACTGCCGCCGATGTGCCCGACATCGAAATCACCTATGCCACCACGCCCTGTCCGCACACGCCGCTGGGCACACGGGGCATCGGCGAAGGTCGGCCCAGCTCTGTACCGGGTGCCCTGACCAACGCTGTATGCGATGCCCTGGCCCCCTTTGGCATCGAGATCAATGAACTGCCGCTGCGCCCCAATCTGGTCTGGCGCAAACTGCAAGAAAGTCGCAAATAGGACGGAATACGCCATGTCGAAACAACGTAAGGTCATCATTACCTGCGCCGTGACCGGTGCCATCCACACACCTTCCATGTCGCCCTCGCTGCCCGTGACACCCCGCGAGATCGCCGACGCGGCGATCGAAGCTGCCGACGCCGGTGCGGCGATCCTGCATCTGCACGCGCGCGACCCGGACAACGGCAAACCGACCCAGGACCCAAAATGGTTTCGTCAATTCCTGCCCATGATCACCGAGCGCACCAATGCCGCGATCAATATCACCACCGGTGGCAGTCCTTACATGACGGTCGAGGAGCGGATGCGCCCGGCCACTGAAATCGAACCCGAAATCGCTTCGTTGAATATGGGCTCGATGAATTTTGGTCTGTTTCCCATGCTCAAGCGTTTCAAAAATTTTAAGCACGACTGGGAAGTGGAACATCTCGAAGGCAGCCGCGATCTGGTGTTCAAGAACACCTACCGCGATATCGCCACCATTTTGCGTCTCGGCAGCGATCGTGGTATCCGCTTTGAATTTGAGTGTTACGACACTTCTCATCTTTACAACCTTGCTCACTTCCTCGAAGAAGGCGCGGTCAAACCGCCACTATTCGTGCAAACCGTATTCGGCATCATGGGTGGTATCGGCGCCCATCCCGAAGACGTCATGCACATGAAACGCACTGCCGACCGCTTGTTCGGCGACGCCTATGTGTGGTCCGTGCTGGGCGCCGGCCGTAACCAGATCCCGGTCGCCGCTCAGGCCGCAGCCATGGGCGGCAATGTGCGCGTGGGGCTTGAGGATTCGTTGTGGGCAGGCCCGGGCCGCCTAGCGGAGAATTCCGCCGAGCAGGTGCGCCTGGCACGCAAGGTGCTCGAAGGTCTGTCTTTGGAAATCGCAACACCCGACGAAGCACGACAGATGCTGGCCCTGAAAGGGCCGAACACCATGAAGCTGTAACTTGAATGTTACTGTAGGTCCGAATTTATTCGGACATTCGCAGACCGCACTGTCTCGAAGGCTCTGGGATTGAATGTCCGAATAAATTCGGACCTACAACTAAAAATAGTTCTCCCGTCTCGACAGGCTCACCATGCAACTGACCGAAACAATCCGTATTAACGCCTCACGGGAACGGGTCTTCGCAGCGCTTAACGACGTCGACATCCTGCGCCAGGCTATCCCCGGTTGTGAAGCCATCGAAGCACTCTCCCCGACCAATTTCAAAGCCACCGTCAGCGCCAAAGTGGGGCCTCTGAAAGCGCGGTTTAGCGGTGCGGTGCTGATCGCCGATATCGTCGCGCCGGAGTCTTATACCTTGAGTGGTGAAGGCAAGGGTGGTCCAGCCGGCCATGCCAGAATCAGCTCGCACGTGCGCCTTGAAGCCGACGGCGCGGCTACGCTGCTGCACTATGACGTGAAGGCCGACATCGGTGGCAAGCTCGCGCAACTGGGTGGCCATCTGGTGGAAAGATCGGCGCAGAAACTGGCCGGAGAGTTTTTTACGAATTTCGAAACGCTGTTGAACCCTGAACGGATAACGGCGGACAGTAGTGCGGCGGACGTGCCCGTAGAACTCGACAACAGCAGCACAGCTGTTGCGCAGTCCCGCTCCAGCCAGCGCTGGTGGTGGGTGCTGGGCGGTATCGCCGTGGTGCTCGCAGTTGGCTACTTCCTGCGCTGAACGTGCGTTTAAGACTTCATATCCTTGAATGCCAAGGCCAGCCTTGCGCGTAAATCTTCGACGCGCTTGCGGTTGGCATCGAGGTCTGAATAACCGACCCGCGACGTAGAGCGCAGCTGCAACTGCGGCCCATCAACACGCAGCTCGAGATCGTCGACGAAGCGGAATAAACCGCTGGTGTAGGTCGCGTGCAGATAACCCGCGTCCTGATGCACCACCATGCCACCGGAAGCCGTGATGACCTCGCCGATCACCCGCCAGCGGATGTCATCGGCAAGCTGCGGTAATGGAATGGGTTCGATCCAGTGTAGAGCGTCGCTCTGCGAGCCTGCATCGCTGCATACGCAGTGCGGCTCGGACGGACAGGCCGCCAGGCGTCCGTTATTCACACCACCGGCGGACGGTGCCATGCGCGCCGACCACCAACCAAGCAGCATGAACACCACGCCGACGAGCATCAGCAAGGCAACTAGGACCCCGAGGGTTTTGGTCATAACGAGGTCGCCTTAGCCGTGCTTGATTAAGAACAGATCCCGAAATCGTGTCTCGCGAAGCCACGACTATCGCCGTCGAGCGCTACGCTAGCACGAAGTCGACCGCGCACACCATCAGTGCGCGCCGCTGATGCCCGGGCTGATAAGTGATGACAAGCGGAGCGAAGTGATAACCGACGTCGGTGTGAGGGCTGGTGGCAAGGACGCAGCACAGCCTTCGCCCCCAGGCACGACACATTCCCATCGCTTACAACCGTACTAGCGCCCTCACGGATGGTTAGAATCCTGCAATCACCCGCCAACCAGGAGCCGGTCTATGGAAATCACCTCCCATTTTGTCCGCAGCGCGCGCCACACAACCCACTACCTGGCCGCCGGTCCGGAGGGTGGGCCACTGCTGATCTTTGTGCACGGCTGGCCTGAGTTGTCGCGCAGCTGGCGCCACCAACTGCCGGTATTCGGCGGGCTTGGTTATCGTGCGATTGCGCCCGACATGCGCGGTTACGGGCTGTCTTCGAACTACACTCGCCATGAGGACTACGCGCAGGCGCATGTGGTTGCCGACATGCTCGAGCTGCTCGCCGCCCTGGGCGGCGAACGGGCGGTGTGGGTCGGCCATGATTGGGGCAGCCCCACGGTGTGGAATCTGGCCAGCCATCATCCCGAGCAGTGCGTGGCCGTGGCCAATTTGTGCGTGCCCTTCGCCACTATCGAACTCGGCTTCGAGACCTTGCTGCCGCTCATTGATCGCGAAATCTATCCTATCGAGCAATTCTCGGCCGGTCAGTGGGACTATCAGCTGTACTACGAAGAAAATTTTGCGCGCGCCACGGCGGTATTCGGCGCCGATGCTTACCGCACCGTGAAGCTGCTGTTTCGCAAAGGCTCGCCCGATGATGCTGGCAAGCCTGCGTTTACTTCCCAGGTACGACGTAACGGGGGCTGGTTCGGACCGCTGGATGTTGCGCCCGATCTGCCGCGCGATGCCGACGTCGTGACCGAAGAAGATTTGCGCATTTATGCCGAGGCCCTGGCTCGCAATGGGTTTTTTGGGCCCGACTCTTACTACATGAATCACCAGGCCAATGCCGCCTATGGTGCGCTCGGCAGCGCCACACTGGACCTGCCCGTGCTGTTTATCGGTGCCCGCTACGACTATGTCTGCGAAACCGTGACTTCTCGCCTGGCCGAACCCATGCGCGAGCGTTGCAGCAACCTCAGCGAAGCAATCGTCGATGCGGGGCATTGGATTGCACAGGAGCGTCCGACGGAAGTGAACGGTCTGTTGGCACGTTGGCTGGCAAGCTACGTAACACAGACCTGGCCAGGGCCGGCTCTTACCTGACGGCAGCTTCGCCACGTCTTGGGTCGCAAGACGATGGCCTATACTCGCAACACTTCGGATTCACCAAGGAAACACCATGGCGCGCAAAGGCCAGCTTAAAGTCAGCGATTACGGTGCGAGCATGCCCGTCACGGGCGAAGCCGTACAGAAGCCGCCGTTTTATTACCGCAATATGGAGATGATGTTCATCACCTACCGTAGCGACGACGATGCGGCGCTGGCCTGGCTGCCGGAGCAGATGGAGCTTGACGGCCCGGCCACCGTCACGGTCATCATCGCCCATTACGGCGCGTCTACGTTTGGCCCCTACAACGAAGCGATGATCGCCATTCGTGCGCGCCTGGATGGTCAGCTCGTGAGCTACTACCCGGCGCTGTTTACCGACAACGAAGCGCCGCTGATTGGTGGTCGCGAGATCTGGGGTTTTGCCAAAAAACTTGCCCGCGTTGAGATCCGTCACGAAAGCGAGGTGATGATGGGTCTGGTCGAGCGTCCAACCGGTAACCGACTGCTCACCACCGTCATGCGCAAAGTGACGCCGGTACGCGCCGAAGATTTCATTCTCACACCCAGCGTTTCGCTCAAGGTGATCCCCTGTGCGACGGAAGCAAAACGGCCGGCACTTGCGCAACTGATCGGCAGCGCCCTGGAGCTGGTGCCGCACATGGGCGCCAATGGCATCGCTGATATCTGGAGCGGTCCCGGCTCGCTGCATTACGACTCGCCCTCGGCCATCGACCCCTGGTACAAATTGCCGGTGCTGGAGATGCTGGGCTGTTATGCCGTAACCTTCGACGCGGTGCTGGGACACGGTCGCATCCTCA
>JANOXY010000255.1:0-28310 GCA_031418675.1 Pseudomonadota bacterium | reverse complement strand
TCATCGCTGACACCAAATTTGGCGATGGCGGCGAGGGTGTCACCACCACCGGCGATGGAAAACGCTTTGGAGGCCGCGATGGCGCGCGCAAGGCGCTCCGTGCCGGCCGCGAAGTTATCGAATTCGAACACACCCAAGGGGCCGTTCCAGACGATGGTGCCGGCGGTCGCAAGCACCGCGCACAGCGCGTCAAGGCTCTGCGGCCCCAGATCCATAATCATGTCATCGGCGCTGACGGCATTAACGTTTTTGGTCTGGGCGGCGGTGGTCTCGCTGAATTCTTTACCGCACACCACGTCGATAGGCATCGGGATATGGGCATCACCGGCAATTAAGCGCTTGGCGATGTCGAGCATCTCGCGCTCACACAGCGATTTGCCCACTTCCTTGCCGGCAGCCGCCAGAAAGGTATTGGCGATGCCACCACCGACCACCAGCTGATCAACTTTCGACACCAGCGATTCCAGCAAATCGAGTTTGGTCGAGACCTTCGAGCCGCCGACGATGGCGACCAAGGGTCGCGCCGGTGCTTTTAATGCCTGATGCAGGGCTTCAACTTCGGCCATCAACAGTGGGCCGGCGCACGCGATCGGTGCGAACTTGGCGACGGCGTGGGTTGAGGCCTGCGCGCGGTGCGCGGTGGCAAAGGCGTCGTTGACAAACACATCGCATAGCGCGGCCATGCGTTTTGCGAGTGCCTCGTCATTGGCGTTTTCGCCGATCAGGAACCGCGTGTTTTCACCGAGCGTGATGGTGCCGGGTTGTAACTCCACGCCGTTAATCCAGTCGGCCGCAAAGGTGACCGGCACACCCAATAACTCTGAAAGCGCACCGACCACCGGCGCCAGCGAAGATTCGGCCTCGACCTTGCCTTCCTTGGGCCGTCCCAGGTGCGACATCACCAGCACCGCCGCGCCGGCATCGAGTGCCAGACGCAGGGTCGGTAAAGCTGCGCGCAGGCGCGTGTCGTCGGTAATCTTGCCGTTTTTCAGCGGCACGTTGAAATCTTCGCGGATTAAAACGCGCTTACCGCGCAGATCGAGTGCGCTCATCTTCAACATGGTGTCAGCCTCGTGCCTTGACCATGGCAAGCGTGGTATCGAGCATGCGGTTGGAGAAGCCCCACTCGTTGTCATACCAGGACAGTACTTTCACCATCGTGCCGTTGATGACCTTGGTCTGCGAGGACTCGAAGATCGACGACGCCGGGTTGTGATTGAAGTCGATGGACACCAACGGTTCGTCGTTCACCACCAGGATGCCCTTCAAGGGGCCACTCGCGGCGGCGGCGTTGATGATTTCGACAATTTCCTTGGTTGAGGTCTCACGCGCGGCCTGGAATGTCAGGTCGACCAGCGAGACATTGATGGTCGGCACGCGCACCGCATAACCATCGAGTTTGCCGTTCAGCTCCGGCAGCACCAGGCCGACCGCGGCCGCCGCACCGGTTTTGGTCGGGATCATCGACTGAGTGGCTGAGCGCGCGCGGCGCAGATCGCTGTGATAAACGTCGGTCAACACCTGGTCATTGGTGTAGGCATGGATGGTGGTCATGATGCCCGCGACCAGACCAATCTTGTCGTGCAGCGGTTTGACCAGCGGCGCCAGGCAATTGGTGGTGCAGGAGGCGTTGGAGACTACCGTGTCGGTTTTTTTGAGGACCTGATGATTCACGCCGTAGACGATCGTGGCGTCAACGTCCGCCCCGCCCGGGGCTGAGATCAACACCTGCTTCGCGCCACCCTTCAGGTGCAGGCCGGCCTTGTCCTTACTGGTGAACAGGCCGGTGCATTCGTGCACCACGTCCACACCCAGATCGCCCCACGGCAGTTTGGCCGGATCCCGCTCGCTGAAGACCTTAATGGTGTGACCGTTGACGACCATGTTGCCGTCCTTGACCTCGACCTTGCCCGGAAACTTGCCGTGGGCGCTGTCGTAGCGGGTCAGGTGGGCGTTGGTGGCGGCGTCGCCCAGGTCGTTGACCGCGACAATTTCGATCTCGCCGGTGCGTTCGGCCTCGAACAGGGCGCGCAACACGTTGCGGCCGATGCGGCCATAGCCATTGATACCGACACGTATGGTCATGATAAAAACTCCGTCAGTGGGGCGATGGGTTGAAACTTAACATTGATAAGGGGTGAGCGCTGTGAGCCGCATCCGTCAGGCGCGCGCCAGCAGTGCCCGCACGGCGGCGGTTGTTCTGGCGGCGGTCAGGCCGAAGTGTTCGAGCAACGCGGCGAGCGGCGCCGATGCACCAAAACCGTCGAGGCCGATGACCAGGCCATCGAGACCCACGTAGCGATACCAGCTGGCGGTGCTGCCGGCTTCAATCGCCACGCGGGTGCGCACCGCGGGCGGCAATACGCTGTCGCGGTAGCTTGCCTCCTGGCGGTCAAAGGCTTCCTGGCAGGGCATCGAGACCAGACGTACGGCATGCCCTTCGGCCTGTAGAGCCGTTACCACCTCTACCGCCAAAGCCACTTCCGAGCCGGTGGCCATGACGATGGCCGTGGGTGCGCGATCACAATCCAGCAGCACATAAGCACCGCGCACGATGGCGGCCAGTTGCGCTGGGCTGCGCGGCTGCTGCGGCAGGTTCTGACGGCTCAAGGATAAGCAGCTCGGACCCTGTTCGCGCTCGATGGCGGCGCGCCAGGCGATGGCTGATTCGGCTGCATCCGCGGGCCGCCAGACGTCGACGTTGGGGATCAGGCGCAGACTGCTGACATGCTCGATGGGTTGATGGGTGGGGCCGTCTTCGCCGACGCCGATGGAATCATGGGTGAACACGTGGATCACGCGCAGACCCATGAGAGCGGCCATGCGCACCCCATTGCGGGAGTAATCAGAAAACACCAGGAAGGTACCACCGAAGGGAATGACGCCGCCGTGCAGCGCCAGCCCATTCATGATCGCCGCCATGCCAAATTCGCGTACACCGTAGGAAACGTAATTGCCGTCCACCTGCTCACGTGACAGCGTGCGACTGGACGCGTGGAAGGTGTAGTTCGAGCCGGTCAGGTCGGCTGAACCACCGAGCAATTCGGGCAGCAGCTTGCCGAAGTGGTCGAGTGCACGCTCGGAGGATTTGCGGGTGGCTTCCGCTTTGCTGGTCGCGGCCAGGGCCGCCACACTCGCCTCCGCGCCGGCCTGCCAGTCGGCCGGCAGACGACCGGCGGTCACACGCTCGAACTCAGCGGCCAATTCGGGGTGGGTCAACCGATAGTCGGCAAATTGCCGTTGCCAGGCCTGCTCCTGGGCGGCACCGGCGCTGCGGGCATCCCACGCTTGATAGATGGTCTCAGGAATGACAAACGGCCCATGGGGCCAGCCGAGCGCAATGCGGGTGGCCGCGACTTCCTCAGCACCGAGTGCCGCACCATGGCAGCTTTCTTTGCCGGCTTTGTTGGGTGAACCAAAACCGATGATGGTCTTGCAGCAGATGAGGGTCGGGCGGTTGGTCTCGGCGCGGGCTTGCGTGAGGGCTGCTTTGACCGCTGCGGCGTCGTGACCATCAACGGCCGGGATCACCTGCCAACCATAGGCCGCAAAACGCGCCGGGGTGTCGTCGGTAAACCAGCCGGCCACTTCGCCATCGATGGAAATGCCGTTGTCGTCGTAACACACGATGAGTTTGCCCAGGCCCAGGGTGCCGGCCAGCGAACAGGCTTCATGGGAGATGCCTTCCATCAAACAACCATCGCCAGCAAAAACGTAGGTGTAGTGATCGACCAGCGTATGGCCGGGGCGATTGAAGCGCGCTGCCAGTTGGCGTTCGGCCAGCGCCATGCCGACACCATTGGCGAGGCCCTGGCCAAGCGGCCCGGTGGTGGTTTCGACGCCGGGTGTCTCCCCTCGCTCAGGATGACCGGGTGTTTTGGAATGCAGTTGGCGAAAGGCCTTGAGATCGTCAATGGTGAGCGCGTAACCAGACAGATGCAGCAGGGCGTAGAGCAGCATCGAACCGTGGCCGTTGGACAGCACGAAGCGATCACGATTGCACCAGGCGGGATTGGCAGGGTTATGGACCAGATAGTCCCGCCACAGTACTTCGGCGATATCGGCCATGCCCATCGGCGCGCCCGGGTGCCCGGAATTGGCGGCCTGCACCGCATCCATGCTCAGGGCGCGAATGGCGTTGGCCAATTCACGACGCGCCGAAACGGCGGCTGTCTCGCTCCGCTGGACGCGCGGCTCGCTCATGCTGATTCCCTCAAGACTTGTGATCGGCAGGTCTCGTCAACGCGCCGTTGGATGGATGGGACCGGCCGTGCGTGCCACGCACTGGAGAACGCGATGTGGCACGATGTACAGCGGACACGACGGTAGCGTGGCGACCGTCCGTCAGACCCGAAAAAGAAGGGCGCATTTTAATGAGCCGGACCCAATTGCGCCACCGCGCCGAGCGTGAAGCAGGTCGGCTTGGTTATGAGATCGGACTGGCCTCGGGGATAATCGTTTGCAATCGCGAAGAACCCAGGCGATCAGGACGGATCTCGCCCCATCGTCACCGTTGATACGCAGGCATCATGACAAAATCTTCCCCGCGTGCTGTTGCACTGAGCTTTGAATTCTTTCCACCGCGTACGCCGGAAGGCGCGGCCAGATTGGTGACCACGCGGCGTAAACTCGCCGAGCTTCAGCCCGAATTTTTTTCCGTAACCTTCGGCGCCGGCGGCAGCACTCGCGACCTGACCCTGGAAACTGTGCTGGCGCTGCGTGAGGACACCCAGGTCGAGAGCGCTCCCCACCTGTCTTGTATCGGTTTTGGCCTCGACGATATCCGCACCGTTCTAAGCCACTATCGCGACGCCGGCATCAAGCGCCTGGTGGCCCTGCGCGGCGACATGCCGTCGGGCACCAGTGGTTTTGGCGATCTGCGCCACGCCAATGAACTCGTTGAATTCATCCGTGCAGAAAGTGGCCGGCATTTTCATATCGAAGTGGCGGCTTATCCCGAGATCCACCCCCAGGCCAGCGGTGCGAGCGCCGACTTGGACAATTTTCAGCGCAAGGTCGCAGCCGGCGCCGACGGCGCCATTACCCAATATTTCTATAATTCCGACGCCTACTTCCACTTTGTCGAAGAAACCCATAAACGCGGCGTAAAGATCCCTATCGTGCCGGGCATCATGCCCATCACCAATTTTTCCAATCTGCGTCGTTTTTCGGAAATGTGTGGCGCCGAACTGCCGCGTTGGATGGTGAAGAGTCTGCAGGACTTTGGTGACGACCACGGCGCCATCGGCGCTTTTGGGGTGGAGGTCGTGACACGATTATGCGAACGCCTGCTCGCTGGCGGAGCGCCTGGGCTGCACTTCTACACCATGAATCAACATGAGGCCGTGACAGCCATCTGCGCCAATCTCGCCATCTGCGGACGCGCGTGAGCGCTTAGACATGAGTGCACCATCACCACAGCGCGTCCTGCTGCTGCTGGTCGATGACGACGAGCTCATTGTTGATGCGCTCGGCTTTGTGCTGGCCGACGAATTCGAAATCCTGGCCGCGGCGAACCGCGCGGGTGCGCGGGAATTGCTGCGCAAAACCAAGCCCGCACCGCAACTGGCATTAATCGACCTCGGCTTGCCCCCCACGCCGCACACGCCCAGCGAAGGCTTCGCCCTGATCGGGGAGCTGTTTGCGTTCAATCCGGCCATGAAGGTGCTGGTGCTGTCGGGCCAGGATGAACGACGCAATATTCAACATGCCCTGACCCTGGGCGCCGTCGATTTTGTGCCCAAGCCCTGTGCGCCCGATTTATTGCGCGCGCGCCTGAAGCATCAGTTGCGCTTGCTCGAGGCCGAGCAGCTGGACGTATCGACCAGCGCCGGCGAGTTATTGCTCGGCGCCAGCCCAGCGATGGCGACCTTACGGGCCTTGATCGAGCAATTTGCCGACACGCCCTTCCCGGTGCTGGTCGAAGGCGAGTCGGGCAGTGGCAAGGAGCTGGTCGCCCAGGCGCTACACGCCGCGAGCGCGCGTGGTCGTGGTCCGCTGCTGACCATGAACTGTGCGGCCTTCAGCCCGGATCTGCTGGAAGCCCAATTGTTCGGCCATGCGCGTGGTGCCTACACCGGTGCTGACAAGGCGCGTGCCGGCTTTTTTGAAGAGGCCAGTTACGGCACCCTGTTTCTCGACGAAGTGGGTGAGATGCCCCTCGATCTGCAGGCCAAGTTCCTGCGGGTGCTGGAGAACGGCGAGTACTACCGCTTGGGGGAAACCGAGCCGCGTCGTTCCAACGCGCGCATCGTCGCGGCGACCAATCGCGAACTGCGCGAACTGGCGCGTGCCGGTTTGTTTCGCCAGGACCTGTTCCATCGTTTAAGTGTGCTGACCATCAGCGTACCGCCGTTGCGCAGCCGAGGCGCGGACTGGCGGCTGTTGCTCGATGCCCTGCAGCGTCAATACGCCGCCAGCATCAAGCCGTTTAGCCTGGCTCCCGAGTCCGAGGCGCTGCTCGCGGCCTACCACTTCCCCGGCAATGTCCGCGAGCTGCGCAACATCGTTATTCGGCTCGGCGCACGCTACCCAGGCCAGTGCGTGACGGCGGCCCAATTAGGCCCCGAGCTCGAGCTTGATTTTAAAGCCGGCGCCCCCGGCCAGGCCCGCGCCGGGTCGAACCTCGAAGAGCGCCTGCGCCAACCGGGGTTTCGGCTGGACGATGAATTAGCCAGTCTGGAACGCAGCTACATCGAAACCGCGCTGCGTCTCGGCGACGGCAATCTGAGCAAGGCGGCACGCCTACTGGGTATCAATCGCACCACACTCTATAGCCGGCTGGGGCGACTCGGCCTGGGTCCGCCGGCGGACGACTAAGCGGTGTACGAAGGGCATTTCGGGCTGGCCAGAGCGCCGTTTCGGATCACGCCCGACCCGGAGTTCTTTTTTCCCGGTGGTAACCGCGGTGCAGTGCTGCAGGCATTGATTTACGCCATTGCCCGTGGCGAAGGCATCGTTAAAGTGGTCGGTGAGGTCGGCAGCGGCAAAACCATGTTGTGTCGCATGCTCGAACGGGAGCTGCCGGCCGACTGCGAAATCGTCTACGTCGTCAATCCGCGTCTCTCTCCCGAGGTGGTATTGCATGCCATCGCCACGGAACTCGGTCTGACGGTCGCAACAGAGGATTCCAAGCTCAAGGTCTTGCACGCGCTGCACGATCATCTGCTCGCCAAACACGCCGCGGGGCGGCGGGTGGTGATGTTCATCGAAGAAGCGCAGGCCATGCCGGTCGAGACCCTGGAGGAGATCCGCCTGCTCAGCAATCTCGAAACCACCCAGGCCAAGTTGTTGCAGATCGTTCTGTTTGGCCAGCCCGAACTGGATGACAAGCTAGCCCTGCATGAGATCCGCCAGTTGCGCGAGCGGATCACCCACGGCTTTGAGCTGACACCCCTAAAGCGCGAGCAGATCCGCGACTATTTGCACTCGCGCCTGCGTGCCAGCGGTTATCACGGCGAGGGTTTGTTTGCGCCCGGCGCCATACGTGCCATCGAATCCGCATCCCGCGGACTGCTGCGGCGGATCAACGTGCTGGCCGACAAAGCCTTGCTGGCGGCCTACGCCAGCCAGGCCAGCCAAGTGGGGCGTGATCATGTGCGGCGCGCGGTGGCAGATAGTGAATTTGGCGCGGTCGCAGGCAGGCATCGCTGGGTATTTGTGAGCCTTGGGCTACTGCTGGTAACAGTCGCGCTAGTCTGCGTGCTCGTGTTTGGGCGGGAAATTTTCCCGGCGGCTCGACGCGCCGACCCAGGGCTCGGTCGTGACGCTGGGGATGCGCCTAAGCTGCCTTCGCTGTCGGCCCTGCCCCCGCCGCCAGCGGCCGCGTCGGGCGGCGCGACGAAGATCTCGTCCGCCGCCAGGCGGCCGGCCTCTCCGCGGGTTTCGCCCCAGACCGGGCTGGTCGGTCTGGAGCATTTGAGCCCTTCCGGGCTGCCACCTCCGGATATCGAGGCCTTGCTGGAAAAATGGGCCCCACAGCGCGAGCCCTGAGCGCACAGATAGTCGCCGGAGGTTGGGATGACTTCCGATATAGTTCTTTATTTATTAGATATTTATAGTAGATTTATAATGTGTTATCTTGGATTCAGGCGATCCCGAATCGTTACCCCGAGCCTATGCACATGAAATTCAATGCAATCGTCGTGGCACTGGTCGCTCTGCACATGGCCGGCTGCGCCCAGATTCGGCCCTTGCCGGCGGCTCCACCGGCTGGTCATCTGGGCACTACCCCCGCGCCGGCGCCTAGCACCATCCCGGACGTCGTCGGCCAGGTGCCCTTCGTGCCTACGCCCGACGCCACGCCGGCACAGGAACGCTACACCGTGGTGGTGAACGATGTGCCCGTGCGCGAGCTTTTGTTTGCGCTGGCGCGCGATGCCAAGCTCAACATCGACATCGGTGGTGCGATCACCGGTAACGTCACGCTCAACGCCATCGACCAGACCCTCCCGCAGATCCTCGAACGTGTTGCGCGCCAGGTTTCACTGCGTTACGAAGTCACGCGTGACACCATCGTCATCTCGCCCGACGACGCCTATCTGCGCACATACGATGTTGGTTACGTGAATCTTGCCCGCGACATGGACACCACCGTCAATGTCGCAACGCGGGTTGCCACCACGGGTAACAACGCAGTAGACGGCGGAAGCGGTGGCAACAGCGGCGGTAGCAGCGGTGGCGAAAACAACTCGTCTTCCACGCGTCTGGAAACGCGCTCCTACAATCGTTTCTGGGACACACTGCGTTCCAACATTCTCTCCATCCTCGAACAAGCCAATACCCTCGGCGGCGATACGCAGGCCTCGGATAAGGTTATCGTCAATGCCGAGAGTGGCCTCATTACCGTGCGTGCCACCAGTCGCCAGCACAAGACCATCGAGGAATTTATCGATCGCGTGCTGGTCAATGCACGACGTCAGGTGATGATCGAGGCGACCATCGTCGAGGTTTCTTTAAATGATCAGTACCAGAGTGGTGTCGATTGGGATCTCCTGTTGCAGCGGGATAAGAGTGGCTTCAGCGCTAAACAATCGATGCTCGGCAAGGTCGCCGATGGCGCGATCGACAATGCGATCTCCGCTTTTACGCTCGGTTTTCAGGAACTCAATCTTGGCAACAACCAGATCACCGCGACGGTGCGGCTGCTGCACGAATTTGGCGATACAAAAGTGTTGTCCAGCCCACGCCTGATGGCGATGAACAACCAGACTGCCGTGCTGAAAGTTGTCGAAGAGCTGGTGTATTTCACGTTAAACGTCACGAACAGGGATTCCAGCCTGACTTCGCAAGCCCGCACCCTGGTTGAAACCGAAGTTCATTCCGTACCGGTCGGTCTGGTGATGGCGGTTACCCCTCAGGTGTCGGCTAACAGCGAAGTGACGCTGACCGTACGCCCGACCATTTCCCAGAAAATCGGTGACGCCGTCGACCCTGGTCCAGGCCTGGTTTCGGAAATTCGAGGTGGCTCAAGCAACGTCACCAATCTCGTGCCAGTTATCCGTGTGCGCGAAATGGAATCGGTGTTGAAGCTGAGCGATGGTCAGATCGGTGTGCTCGGCGGACTCATGCAGGACGATGTCCGTCGTGGTAACCGTGACGTACCAGGCTTGTCGAAGCTGCCAGTTATCGGCGAAATGTTTTTCCGAACCGAAGAAACCAACAATCGCAAAACCGAGCTGGTGGTTTTTCTGCGTCCGGTCGTGGTTCGCAGTCCCAATATCGATACCGATCTCAAGGATTACCGCGGCATGCTGGGCAGTGCCGCGCCCATTGTCTCACCGGTCGCCGCGCCAGCGGCGCCGTGAAGTCCGGCGTTGTTGCCTGTCATGACCACCAGGCACCCGCCTTCGCTGGATAATGATGTTCTGAGCAGGCGCGAGGCGCGGTCGTGAGCTTGTTGATGGACGCCTTGCGCCGCGCGGAGGCCGACAAAAAAGCACAGGAAGAGCGCGCCGCGCGCGCTGCCGGGGGCGAAGCTGCGGCCCACGCTGGCCCGACTGCTCGCGTCTCGTCCTATAGCAATGCCAAAGACGATACGGTCCAGATTGACGGTCGTGCCCTGCAGGCCGCGGCGGCTTCGATTGCCGATTTTGATCTGCACATCGATGACAAGCTCGACCGTAGTCTGTCCATGACCCAGCTCGAGGGTTTAAGTCTGGAGCCCTTGGGTGGACCAACTATCTTCGGTGACGCGACCAATTTTGCCGCGATTGACCGTGATGTCGCTGACGCGGATGGCGATTTTCCCGGCAATCTGACTTTTGCCGGGCGTATCGATCGCCGCGATCGCTTCGCCGCTACCACCACCGAGCCCGATTTTGCCGACGACGCTGACGATTACTTTGACCGTTCCTACGGGACCTCCAGCCCACGTGGTACCCCCGCTGCTGATGAGGGCACACTCGAGCAGGTGTCCGCCCACACCGTGGCCAGCGCGCAGACTGTGTTTCGCGCCGGCGAACGACCACGCGCAGGGCGCCTGGTGACCCTCGCAGCCGCAATCGCAACGTTTGTCGTACTCGGTATTGCTGGTCTGGGGGTTTATTACGCAGGCATCGATCCAACACCTCGCGTCATGCCCTCCCCTGAAGTTGCGCGCGACGTAGAAAAGCCGGTGCCACTGCCGCCCCTAAGCCACGCGCTGATCAACCCACCCGCGCAGCCCGCGGCAATCACGGCTGCGTCGCCGACCCATGCCATGCCTAGCGCGCCGGCACTCGAGGCTGTCGACAACGCGCGCGATGAGGAGCCCGTTGTGGCCAACCAGTCCGCACCGGCGACCGATGCCGTGCCATCGCCGTCCACACTTGCAACACCCGTGACCACACGCCCGCGGTTCAAACCGCGTACCCGTGCCGCGTTGCCCGCTGCAACCCGGCCTGACGATGAAGAAATCAATTCCGGCGAAGTGCAGATCTCGCGTAGCCGCACACCGAATAGCGCGGATGCCAGCATCAGCCAGGCCTATGCCGCTTTTCAACGCGGTGATCTCGCCGCCGCCGCTCGCTTCTACGACGCCGCACGTGCGGCCGATCCCGCGCGACGCGATACTTTATTGGGTCTTGCCGCGGTGGCGCTCAAACGCGGCGACCTTCCACGTGCCTACGACTACTACGCGCAAGTACTGAAAGGGCAACCCCACGACCCGGTCGCGAGCGCGGCCTTATTCAGTCTGACTGAAGCTGATGGCGAGTCCGGCGCGGCCCGCCTGCGCCTGTTGTTGGACGGTCACGGCGATGCGCCCTACATCCACGCCGCGCTTGGCGCCTGGTATGCGCGACGTGCGCGCTGGGCCGATGCACAACAAGCCTATTTTGATGCCGCGCGTCTCGACGCCAGCAACCCCGACTACAGCTTTAATTTGGCCGTCAGCCTCGAACATATGGGCCAGAGGCCTGCTGCGCTCGGCTACTACCAGAAGAGCCTCAGCCTGCGCTCACAGCATGGCGCAAGCTTTGATACAAAGGTGGCGGAGGACCGCATCCGCGCCTTGTCTGCGCCCGCTGAACCGTGACCTCCCCCAGCATGAGCACGCCAAAACGATCGCTACGGATCGGCGAATTGCTGGTCCAGAAAGGCGTAGTCAGCTCAGACCAGATCCGTATCGCACTCACGGAACAACGTAAGAACCGCGATCACCTGGGACGCATTCTGGTGCGGCTGGGTTTTGCGACCGAGGCCATTATCCTTGACGTACTGGGTGGTGCTCTCGGCCAGCAGAAGGCCCAGCTCTCCCAGGTGGTGGTGGACTCCGAAGCCATTCGCCTCATTCCCAAGGACATGGCGCGGCGGTTTCATATTCTGCCGCTGACCTTCGACGCCAACAGCAACCGATTGACGGTCGCGATGGCGGATACTTTCAACGTTGTCGCCCTTGATCAGATCGCAGCCCATCTGGGCGGTGCGGTGGAAATCGTGCCGCTTATGGCTGGCGAAGGCGATATCGAAAAGGCCATCGATCAGTTCTACGGCTTTGAGCTGTCGGTTGACGGAATCCTGCGTGAGATCGAAACCGGCGAAATTGACTACGAGAGTCTCGATGCCGACAGCGCGGAATACAGCCAGCCGGTGGTACGACTGGTCAACGCATTGCTTTCCGACGCGGTCAAACGCGGTGCATCGGATATTCACTTTGAACCCGAAGAGGGTTTTCTGCGCTTTCGCTATCGCATCGATGGGGTGTTGCGCCAGATCCGCTCGCTGCACAAAAATTACTGGTCTGCACTGGCAGTGCGCCTGAAAGTGATGTCGGGCATGGATATCGCCGAAACCCGTGCACCCCAGGATGGACGCATAACCTTGAGTCTGTCGGGCCGCCAGATCGATTTTCGCGTCTCGACCTTCCCCACCGTGCACGGCGAAAACATCGTGCTGCGCGTCCTGGATCGGCAGAAAGGCATCGTGCCCATCGACGAACTGGGTCTCGACGATGACGTGCTCATGACCTTGAAGCTCATGGTCGCACGACCCGAAGGCCTGCTGCTGGTGACCGGCCCCACCGGCAGCGGCAAGACCACCACGCTCTACAGTCTGCTGAACCATCTCAATACCGAGTCGGTCAACATCATGACCCTGGAAGACCCGGTTGAGTATCCGATGGGCATGATCCGTCAGACGTCGATCAACGAAGTGACGCGCCTTGATTTTGCGAGCGGCGTACGTTCCATCCTGCGTCAGGATCCAGACATCATCCTGGTCGGCGAAATCCGCGATGAAGACACGGCCTCAATGGCCTTCCGTGCTGCCATGACTGGCCACCAGGTGTTCTCTACCCTGCACACAAACTCTTCGTTTGGCACCCTGCCGCGCTTGCTGGATATGGGCATCCGACCCGAGATCCTGGTCGGCAACATCATCGGCATTCTTGCCCAACGCCTGATCCGCAAACTGCGCCTGGATTGTCGGGAAGCCTATGAACCCAGCGATTTTGAGCGTCGCATCCTGGGCCTGGAATCCGCCCCGCGCGGGCACACGATTTATCGCGTCGGCGAGGAATACGGTCACACCCCGCACCAGGGTTACGAGGGCCGTGCCGCCTTGATCGAAGTGCTGCGTTTCGACCGCGAAATTGACGAACTGATCGCCCAGAACGCAAAGCTCAAGGAACTGACTACGGCGGCGCGGCGGCGCGGCTTCCAATCCCTGGCCGAGGTCGCCATCAAGCGCGTACTAGAGGGCCTGACATCCATAGATGAAGTATCGCGTGTGGTCGATCTGACGGAGCGATTGGGCTGATGGAAGCCTATCGCTACAAGGCCATTAATGCCCAAGGGCGCGTATCCCAGGGACGTGTCGATGCCGTCAATCCCGCCGATCTGGAAACTCGCCTCGCACGCATGGGCCTGGACCTCGTCAACTTTCGCGAGCTGCCTTCGCGCAACCGCAACGTTACCGGCCGTGGCATTGCGCGTATTGATCTCATCACCTTCTGTTTCCATCTCGAACAACTGGTGCGCGCGGGAGTACCCATACTCGAAGGTCTGAGTGATCTGCGCGACACCGTCGACAACCGTCGGCTGCGCGAGGTCACGGCGGCCATGATCGAAGGCATTGAAGGCGGCAAAAATCTCTCCCAGTCCATGGGCGAATTTCCCTTTGTGTTTTCGCCGGTCTTCGTCAGCCTGATCCGTGCTGGAGAAGAAAGCGGACAATTGACGCGCGTCTTGGCCAAGATTATCGAAAATCTGAAATGGCAGGACGAACAGGCCGCTTACACCAAGCAGCTGTTGACCTACCCCGTCATCGTCACGGTGTTCATTTTTTTCGCGCTGTTTTTCCTCATGATGTTCGTGGTGCCCAAGCTTGTCAGCTTCCTGGCGACTATGGGCCAGACCTTGCCTTTGCAGACTCGCGCCTTGATCGCGACTTCGAAATTTTTTACCGACTATTGGTATGTCGTGTTGTTTCTGCCAATGATCATCACCATCGGCGCGGTGATTGGCTTCAAGACTAACCCGCGCTTCGCTGAGCGTGTTGATGAATTGACCCTTAAGCTGCCGCTGGTCGGGCCGGTCCTGAAGAAGCTGATCGTGACGCGGGTGTGCAACGTTTTCTCAATCATGTATTCATCGGGTATCACGGTGCTGGACTGCGTGCGGACGACGGAAAATGTGGCCGGTAATCGTGCGGTGGCCCGTGCCATGCGCGAGGCCGGCCGCATGATTGCCGATGGTGGTGGTATCAGTCGCAGCTTTGCCGCGACCGGATTGTTCCCGCCGCTGGTGGTGCGCATGCTGCGCGTGGGTGAAAACACCGGCGCGCTGGAAACCGCACTGGATAACGTCAGCTATTTTTATACGCGCGATGTTGCTGAATCCGTGCAGCGCCTGCAGGCAATGATTATGCCGGTCGTCACTATCCTGCTTGGTTTTCTGTTGTTTTGGATAATCGCGGCCATCCTTGGCCCGCTCTATGATTCATTCACTAAAATCAATTTTTAGCAGCGCGCCGCCGCGTGTGCTCCTGGTCGGCGGTGATCGGGCCATCCTCTATCTGTTCGACGGAAAGCAGCTGGCGCAAGCTTATATCTTCAGCGGTGATGACGTCGGCTATGCCTTGTTCGACCGCTGTCTCGCCGAACTCGGGCCAGCACCCCTGTGTGTGCTGGTGGATGTGGTGGAAGAAGAGTATCGCCAGGACACTGTGCCCCACGTTGGGCGCAGCGACCGCCGCGCGGTACTGGCGCGCAAATATGCACGTCTGTTTCGTGGCACGGCTTATCACCATGCACTGGCGCAAGGGCGCGAAAACGACGGGCGCAGGGACGACCGTGTGCTGTTAACCGCCATCACGCGTCCTGAAGTTCTGGCACCTTGGTTGGGGCCGCTACGCGCGCATAAGGTGCCGGTAGCAGGTATCTATTCACTGCCAATCCTGAGCGAGCGCTTGCTCAAGCGCATTGGCGCAGTGGGCCCCAACGTGTTGCTGATTAGCGCGCAAAAGGCCAGTGGCCTGCGCCAGAGCTTTTTCCGCGATGGCCAACTCAAGATCAGCCGCCTTGCCCATATGCCGCGGCTCGGCTCTGTGCCCTTTGCCGGCTACCTGCTTGGCGAAGTGGAGAAGCTCAAGCGCTATCTCAATTCGCTGGCGCTGGTCTCGCGCGACAGTCCACTCAGTATCTACGTACTCAGCCATGGACCGCTGCTGGCCGAGATCGAGCAACACTGCCGTGATTCCGACAACGAGAAATTCATCCTGCTCGACGTTGAAGAAGTGGGCGCGCGGGTGGATTTGGGTGGTGCGTTCGGCGCACATTTCAGCGATGTGGTATTTGCCCGTCTACTCGCAAGTGAGGTGCCACCTAATCACTACGCGCGTGCTGAGGAGACGCAGTATTACACGCTTCATCGTCTGCGCATGGCGCTAGCCACGACCAGCTTGTTGTTGGTGCTCGTCAGCGGTGGCTGGAGCGGGATCAACTTTATTGAAGGTATAAATTTCAAACAGCAGGCGCTCGACGCCACGCAGAAGGCACGGTTTTACAGTCAGCGCTATGAAATCGCGCGCAGCAAGCTGCCATTAACACCGGTCGAACCTGCACAGATCAAAACGGCGGTGGACGCTGTTGCAACATTGCGCGAATACAAAACCGATCCTGCCCGTCTTTTTGCCGTTCTGGGTAGCGTCCTGAATCGTGCGCCCCAGATTACGCTGGACGAATTACAGTGGATAACAAGCGCAGACCCGCAACGCAGTGTTGGGCCGACGGCGCTTAAGAGCGACGCCGCGTCGTCGCTGCACGCCAGCGCCGGTGAGTATTACCAGATCGCCGAATTTGGCGCCCACCTCGAGCCCTTCGACGGCGATTTCCGTAAGGCTATCGCGGTGGTCGACGGTCTGGCGGAGGAGCTGAAGGCCCAGGTCCAGGTAGAAAGCGTCAAAGTTCTCAGCTACCCGCTCGACGTGCGGCCCGAAGCCAGCTTGAGCGGATCCGCAACTGCGGCCGGCGATCGTGTGGTGCCGAACTTCAGGATCAGGGTGGTGTTAGGAGTGCGAGATGGCCAGCAGTCGAGTTGATTGGCCTATCCTGCGCGGCACCTTAGTGGTGTTCGTTTTGTCGCTCGCCGCGGCGGCCGGCATGGTCAGCGCAAGTTTCTATTTTCGCCAGAATATGGAACGCGAGTATCAGGCCCATCACGCCGAGTTTCGCGAAGCCAGCCTCAAGTATCTGGCCGTCGACGACGAGGAGCGCATCATTGCGCAGTTCCTGCCGGAGTTCCAACGCTTGTACGACCATGGTTTGTTGGGTCGCGAGCGGCGCCTGTCGTGGCTGGAAACCCTGCGCCGCGCCGGCGATGCCAACGGTCTGCCGCAAGTGGTTTACAAGCTCGATGCACAGCGGGTCGCGACGCCGGATTTCAACATTGCGCTGGGTGACTTTCAGCTCTACGCCAGCGCCATGACCTTGAATCTCGGCTTGTTGCACGAAGGTGATCTGTTGCAAATTTTGCAGACGCTCGAGCGCGAGGCATTGGGGCAGTACTCGATTCTGGGTTGTCAGTTGAAGCGCGCCAGCGAATCTATTGATACCACTGGCCACACCGCCAATCTCAATGCCGACTGCACCCTCGACTGGTGGACCATCAACCTCAGTGGTGAACGGGGATTGAAGCTGTGATGCGCTTGATGTGCCTGATCGTGTTGCTGCTTAGCCAGGGCTGGGCGTGCGGCGCTGAGCTAGGGCGCTTGTTTTTGAGCCCGTCACAGCGAACGGCTATCGATGATGCACGTCGCAGCTTCAACCGCGAACCCGAGCAACCGAGCACCGGACCGCGCGAAGATGCCAGTGCAGAGCAGCCGTCTGCAGTGGAGTTGTCTAGCGAAACCGTCACGGTGAATGGCTATGTTTCGCGCTCGGCGGGCGCGCCGACGGTGTGGGTCAATGGACATGACGGCGCACCGGGGAAACTGTCACCTTCGGCGCGGGACGGCCAACGCGTGGATGTGCCACTCGCCAACGGCGCCGGCCAGGTTGCGCTAAAGCCAGGTCAATCTTTCGACTCGGGATCACGTCGGGTCTCCGATGCTTATGAGCAGCGGCTGCGGACCGAGCAGTGAGATGCGGCCAAGCTTTAACCGCTGCCGTGTGATCAGCCTTGCAGGGCGACGCCAACGCGGTGTCGTGTTGATTGTGATTTTGATGGTGGCGGTCACGGCATCGGCCTTTGTCATTCTGCGCACCTTAAACGCCTCGACCGCACGGGAAACCAGACAACGGCTCAGCACCGTCGAAGCGCTGGCTGAGGCCCGTCGTGCATTGCTCGGGTATGCGGTGAGCTATGCCGACGGCACAGGCGAACGTTCCGCGGAGAAAGGCCCGGGTCGCCTGCCCTGCCCCGACCGCGCCGGTGGCAGTGCTCAAGGTGTGGCAGAAAGTATTGCTGACTGCCGCGCCGCCAATGACCACGAAACCGGACTGCTGCCGTACCGTACGCTCGGATTGACTGACTTGCGCGACGGCACCGGCGCGCCGCTGTGGTACGCGGTGGCAGAAAACTATCGCAGCATGGCCGACACACCGCTAAACAGCGCCACACCGGCTGCGTTCACGCTGGATACAAACGATGAAGTGGTCGCGGTGATCATCGCGCCGGGTGCGCAGTTACCGGGACAGCTCCGCAGCAGCGGCAGCGGCTATACGGCTGCCGCCTGGCTGGAAGGCGAAAACGCCAGCCTCGGTGACAATCGATTCAGCGGCGTTAACAACACTGCGGCTAACGATGCCGTGGTGAGCATTACCCGCGCCGAACTCATGACCCAGGTCCAAAAAGTGGTGAACAAGGAGGTTGCCAATGCGTTGCGTGATTATCGTGATGATCCCGACGGCGATAATGTCGCCGGTGTAGACCCCGATTGTGGACCTGGCGCTCCGAATTGCGATGCTGGACTGCCGTGGCTCGCGCCGCGTTCGGCGCCGACCAGCGCTGGCGTGGTTGGCACGGGAATCGATGCGCTTGCGCGCTTGCCGCTGCTTGAACTCGGCCAGCCATTTAATGCCGACTTCGTCGCCCAGTGGCAGGTCCTCAACAGCGGCACCATCGAAGTGAGTGGTGCCGAAGAGCCGGATGCAGGGTGTCTGCGCCGCAATGAGTGTACGCAGAATTTCCAATACGCTCCCGGTAATTCCGCGCCTGGTCTCAGCACGACAGCGGTATTTGCCGGGCCCGTGCTCGGCCAAGCGAGCCCACCTTGGGCACAAGGCACATGCACCCTGAGTCGCGACAAGACATCGCCTTACCGCCTCAACTTGAGCTGCACGACGAGCTACGACTTCGCGGTCTCGGGGCGCGTATTGCGCCGCGTCTATCTGTTTGAGTTCAACGGTAACACTGGTCTTTTCGCGCCGAGTGCCACGGCGCGCCGCACCGTCGCGGTACGCGTCTTCGGCAGCTGGGCTAGCGGTACGACCGGCAGTATCACGGTGACCGATTTTGAAAACGGTAGCGCCATCGGCACCGGCAAACTCAATTTTTCGAGTCTTGGCCCGACCGATAGGGTAGCGCTTTTGGACGTGCCTTTTGAATTGGAAGTAGCGAGCCAGGGTGATCCGGAATATCCGCCCATCTCGCCCGGCGCATTGCCCCGCTGGCTTGTGGCCGACGATTGGCAACACACGACCTTCGTACAGTACGCCGCCAGTCAGGCGCCAGGCTATGGCGGGCCTGGGTGCCAGCCCGCGACGGCTTGTCTGACCTTGCGTTTATTGCGGCCTGGAGACGCCGTTGCTAAGGATTTAAGCGGCGTGCGCGGTGTGGTGGTATCGGCTGGCCCGCCCTTACCTGCGACCACCCTGCCGGCGATGCCCGCACAAACGCGGCCATCGAGCGCGCTGCGCGACTATCTCGAAGGTATCAACAACATCGAACCGACGACGCTCTTCGAAGGTCGCGACTCATCGAGCAACTTTAATGATCAGATCCTCGAAATGGCGCCCTGAAGGCAGGCGTGTGCCGCGGTGTGACGTGGTGCGTGGCTTCACCCTGCTCGAAATGACGATCGTGATTTTTATCATAGGCCTGTTGACCGCTGGCCTGATCGGGCCGGTGCAAGTGCAACTGGAAGCGCGGGATCGCCACAAGACCTTGGATTACATGAATCAGGCCGCCGAGGCCTTATATGGCTTCGCCCTCACCCAGCGACGGCTACCCTGTCCGGATATCGATCGCGACGGCATGGCCGACCCGCCGTTTAACATTGGCGGCGGCGCCTGTGACAAGGAAACGGGCTTTCTGCCCTGGGCGGAACTCGGAGTGGCACCGGCCGACGCGTGGGGCAATCGTGTGACCTACCGGGTGCGCGAAAAGTACTTTACCTGGCCGGCACAGAACACCGCCTGCGATGGAAATATCGCAGCCACGGCCGAATTCGACCTGTGTGCCCAGGGCAACATCACTATCGCTACGCGCGGCGACAATGCCGCCACCAACGGTAATATCGAAAGCAAATTCGCCTATCCGGCCGCGACCGCAGATAACGTTGCGGCGGTTTTGGTTTCCCACGGCCGCAACGGTTACGGCGCGGTGGGCGCCGATGGAGTAGCGCGTGGGGCAGTGCCCGATCAGAACAAAGACGAAGACGAAAATATCGATGGCGATGCAGTGTTCATGTCCCGCACCTATAGCGCCCCGCAGGAAGACTGCATCGATAATGACGATGAAGGTTCGCCTTTGTGTGAGTTCGATGATCTGGTCGTGCCCATATCGCGCGCCTTGTTAAACGCGCGCATGGTGTCGGCCGGGCAATTGCCTTGAACCATCGCCACGCGTGGACAAACCAGGTTCAAAGGCGGCCAACACCACTTTCCAACTCGAAACACACCTGCCCATCGCGATTGTGTGCCAGACGCAATTCGCAGCCGGCGTGACGCGCGAGTTCGGCCGCCTGGTACAGGCCAATGCCGAGGCCAGTGCGCGATGGCAGGGGGCGTCGAAACAACAGCGGTACGATGGTGTCATCAATCGCCGTGCCATCGTCAATCACACGACAGCATGAACGACCATCGCGCACGGTGAGTTCGAGGCGAATGTGGCGCGCGTCATCGGCGGCCACTTTGTGTCGGGCGTTGTCGATGAGATTGTCGACGACACTATCAAAACATTCAGCTGGCAGTAGCACATCGCTATCGACGATTTCGGCCACGAGATCGATATCACCATCACCGAGGCGATCGCCAATTTGCTGCCACCACTGGCACGCCGCGACCATGGTAGTCGCCTGACTTTGCGGATCTTGAAGTTTTTCGAGTGCGCCCTTGAGACGTTGCGCGATGTCGGGCAGACGCCGTTTGAGTAATTCCAAACCGCGCTGTTCCTGCTGTTCGCCATGGGCTGATTGCAAGGCGGCAGTCAGGATGTTGAGCGACTGCAATAGATTTTTGATGTCGTGGGTGACCCGTGCGCCGGTCTCGTGCACTGCACGCAGATGCGCGGCGCCGGCCTGTTCGTTCTCGCGCAATTTGGCCACATAAAAATGACCCAGTACCTGGATCAGCAAGCGGCAATGGATGAGCAAGGCGGAACTCACGCTGCGTTCCGTATAGAGCGTGACTGACAAGGCCTCGGTGTCCAAGGGCAGTTCGTGGGGCGAGGGATGACCGTGCATGCCGCTGCTGGTGGCACTGGTCCAGACCGCGCCTGCAATCCAGGGGATCTCAACCAACTCAGCGACGGCCTCGTCGAGAAAATCGTCGGCTTCGGGTTGCTGGCTGGCGAGATTCGAAACATTCGCGAGCCAGGCCTCGAAGCGGGTGCCGATGTTGAGCACTGATTTTTCCCACACCGAAAGCAGACCTAAATTGCCGGCGCTGGGGGTGGTGATCCAAGCCAGGAAAAACAGGAATACGCCAAGCGCCATCAGTGTTGTGACCAACGCGAGTGGGTAGTCGATACCCAGCCGCACGGTCATCAGCACGCTGAACACAGCCAACAGCGCGGTCAGCAGAGCGAAGGTGATGCCGCGGAAAAAATCGACTGGAAAGGGATCGCGCTGCGGCACCGTGATCGGTGGCATGGCATAGAGCACCGCCGGCAACAGGTATAGACCGATGCGAATGGTCTGGGCGATCCCCGGCGCCAGCGGCTTGACGAGGAATAACGTTGCGGTCGCGCTGATCAATAGTTCCGATACCAGCATCGCCAATGACAGCATGTAGACATAACGCTCCTGACGGGTCGAAAACGATCGTCCGGCAACGATACCGATCAGCAATACCAGCCAGGTAAATATCGTCCACCAGTTCAACCACAGCATGGCGGCGATCAGCGCGGTTATGACCAGCAGGGCGGGTAGATCAATGCGCTGCTCGCGTTGCCAGATCGGTTGCCAGAGCAAGAACAGACCAAGCTGGGCGACCATCAGGGCGCTGGCAAGGGGGGTGTCGATACCGGTGTCGAGTGCGGTGTGCAAGACCAGCAGCATGGAGGCCAGCAGCCAATGTTCATGGCGCCGATCGAGGAAGGGATTGCGGCGGCCGTCCTCAGGCGACTCGAGCACGGGTGGTACCTGGGCGGCAGGGATGAGCGGCGATGGTCTTGGTGGTGCGGTCAAAAACACTCTCCCTGATCGCGCCGACACCGCGCTTGCCGCCGTGCTGGCGCTATAGTACCGATCGGTTAATCTCGGACCGCGCGCGGCCGTCGTCATGATGTTGAAACAAGTTGCTGTCATCGCGCAGCTTACCTTGCTTGAAGCCAGGCGCACGCATTTGCCATGGACAACTGCTGGCATTATCTCGGCCGGTTTGCTGCTCGGCGAATGTGCGGCGGGTCTCGCGCTCACCGACAGTCATTCCTATCGTCTCGAGATCTATGCTGCCAGCACGCGCTTGCTGATGGTGGCTTGCACGGCCTTGTTTGTTGCCACCAGCGTGGTGCGCGAATTGGCCGATCGCGTCATCGATCTCACGCTTTCGCGGCCATTGTCCCGTGGCACTTGGCTGCTCGGTCGATTGAGCGGTTATGGGGGAATGGTCTGTTTGTTGGCGATGGCCGCTGCTCTACCCCTGGTTTTCACAACGACGCCCTTGGCGGCCCTGGTCTGGGGTCTGTCCTTGGCCGGGGAATTAATGCTGGTCGCGGCGGCGACTTTGAGCTGCGCCATCGCGCTGACCCAAGTGGTAACCACGGTGTTGGCGGTGGCGGCTTTTTATCTTTTGTCGCGCTCGATAGACGCTATCGTGCTCATGAGTCGTGGCCCGACGGTGGAGGCCGGTGCCTGGTCCAGCATCGTCATCGAACACACGGTCAGCGGGCTCGCGATGTTGTTGCCGGCTCTCAGCGATTACACCCGCGCTGCGTGGTTTTACGACGCGAGCGCGGGTCTCGCGGTGTTGCCGGCGCTGGCCACACAAACCGTCATTTATGGCGTGCTGCTGGTGGCGGTGGGCCTGTTCGACTTTACCCGGCGCGAGATCTGAGCAATGAACAGGGCACCTCCAGCAGCCGTGCCGTGGCGCGTGGTCGCTGTGCTGGTTTTGGCGGTCTGTAGCCAAGTGTTGTGGGCCAGTTTGCGAGCGGGGCCGACGGTCAGTGTCACGGTTTTGGCTACACCCCCATCGGCGGCAACGCTGCGGGTTTTGTCCTTAGGTGAACCGGCGCTTGCGGCCCGCCTCATGATGCTGTGGCTGCAGGCCTACGATTATCAGCCGGGCGTGAGTCTGCCCTTCGAGCGCCTCGACTACGCGGTGGTCGAAGCCTGGCTGGCGCGCATGCTGGAGCTCGACCCGGGTTTCCAATACCCATTGCTGGCGGCAGCCCGCCTGTACGGCGAAGTGGATGATCCGACTCGGCAGCGCCGCATGCTGCGGTTCATCGCGCGCAGCTTCCGCGACGACCCCGCTCGGCGCTGGCCGTGGATGGCCCACGGGGTGGTCATTGCCAAACATCGCCTGCATGACCTACCCCTGGCACTGGAACTTGCCAATGACCTGACGCGCGCCGATGACCACGGCGCGATCCCCAGTTGGGCCAAACAGATGCACATCTTTGTGCTGGAAGACATGGGTGAGCTGCAAAGTGCCAAGGTGCTGCTCGGCGGTTTACTGGCCAGTGGCGAAATTCAGGACAGCCATGAGCGCGCTTTTCTGAGCGAGCGCCTGGCGGACATCGAGCGGCGGGCAACGGCGCCGGTTCGGGCAGAATCGGCTTCGACTGACAAAATCCGTCGCGACTGACTGAGATCTCGACAGCTTTTTGTCGAAATCTCGTCAGATCCGCCAACGCCAACCCGGCTACGGGGCGGTCAATTGAACACAATCAGTAACTTAAGTGCTCTGGCACAGCCTGTGCTTCGCTGCACCCATAAGAATTTCGCCCAGGAGCGAAGACATGCCCTCTATTCGTCGCCAACAAGGCTTCACCTTGGTCGAAATGGCCATTGTGCTGGTCATCATCGGTCTGCTGCTCGGTGGGATCCTGAAGGGTCAGGAACTCATCACCAGCGCCCGCGTGCGTAACATCGCCGATCAGAACAGCGGTGTGCAGGCGGCTTATTACGGTTTTATCGACCGCTATCGGCAGGTGCCTGGTGACTGGGGCAAAGACAACGCCGCCCAGGCGATTCCAGGCGTTGAGCACGGCGGCAATGCCAGTGGACGTCTCGACGGTGATGGCTTTGGTGAAGCGCTGGCATTGTGGGAGCAGCTATCGAAGTCCGGTTTTATTCAGGGCCACTACACCGGTGGCAGCACGGCGCCGACCCAGGACGACGTCAATCTCGCCCCGCGCAATGCCTTTAATGGATTTCTCATGCTGTTCAGCTCCAGCGATTACGAGGACGTCTCTGGCAACACCCCGAGCGAGAAACTCAATCTCGTGCTGGGTACAGGTATTCCGGTCAACGTCATTGCTGAGCTTGATCGCAAGATAGACGATGGGCTTCCTTTGACTGGCGTGGTTCGCCAAGCGGTCACAACGGGCGGGCACTTCGGTCAAATATCTCAATCGAAAACCGCGTGCGTGCGAAACGAGGATAAAGTCGAAATCTGGGATATTGAGAAGAACGAACAGAACTGTAACGCCGTCTATCTCTACTGATACGACAGCTTGCGCTAGGTACCAAGGGCGCCGATGTACGCCCTAGAATTCCGTGCCGTGAGCAAATCCTTCGGCGCCCAGCGGGTGCTCGAAGACGTCAGTTTTGAGCTTGCCCGCGGCGAAGCGCTGGGCTTGATCGGGGTCAACGGTGCCGGCAAAACCACCTTGCTGCGCGCGCTATTGGATCTCGCTCGAGCCGATAGTGGCAGCATCAAGGTGTTTGGCACACCCTCGTTTGAGCCCGGCGCACGTGCCGATCTCAGCTATCTCGCCGAGCGTTTTAATCCACCAGGTCTTGCCACCGGTCTCGAATTGCTGCGTTACCTGCTCGCCCTGCATGGGCAGGCATTGAACATCGCCGACGCCGAGACGGAAGCGCTGGCTCTGGACCTCGAACCCGCAGCGCTGGCTCGTCCAGTGCGCCAATATTCCAAGGGCATGACCCAGAAACTCGGACTCATCGCCTGCATACTCGCGCGCCGGGCTTTGCTGGTGTTGGACGAACCCATGAGCGGTCTTGATCCCCGCGCTCGTGCCCTGTTCAAGCGGCGACTGGCCGTGCAGAAGGCGCTCGGCACGACCTTGTTTTTCAGCACCCATCTGTTGCTCGACGTGGAAGCCCTATGTGATCGCATTGCCGTGCTGGACAAAGCCCGCCTGGTGTTCGTTGGTACGCCAGCGCTGTTCCTCGAGCGCTATCACGCTCCCAATCTAGAAGAGGCTTTCCTGAATAGCCTGGAAGCATCGGCATAAAGTCGCGCTGCGGAACGCCGCTAAGGGTGGATCCACTCCGCCAATTCAGAATTGCCGATGATAGAAATTCACCCTGAGCACGCCCGCGCGGTGCTAGAGACGCTCGCTATAGGCGTGGTGCTGGTCGATCGCAACCAGCGAATAAGCTGGGTCAATGACTACACGGCGACCTTGCTCAAGCGTCCCGTCGAGACCCTGCTCGGCTGCTCCCCGGCGGAGCTTGAACTTCCCTACTGCGCGCCCGGAGTTGGTAGTGAGCCGGTCGAGGTACGCGTCGCCGGCGCGATGCTCGGTATTACTCAGCACTACGACTACGCCAGCGGCAGCGGCGCGGTTCTATTGTTGTTGGACCGCGGTCACGCCCTGGTGTGGTTTTTGAGCACCTTGGCCGGCGGTGTACCGGGTTCGGTGGCCGCCTCGGGCGTATTGGCGCGGGCCGCTATCCAGCATCGGCTCGACGGCGAGATTTCGCGCAGCCGGCGCTATCACAACGCACTGAGTTGCATCACCGTTTATTGCCAAGACCCGGCGGCACCAACGCAACTGGTTGACGTGGCGCGGCTGTTAAAAGAACAACTACGCTGGGTTGATCTGCTGGGTCAGTGGCGCGAGGACACCCTGTTGGTAGTGCTGCCGGAAACCGCGCTGGACGCCGCCGAGCGCCTGCGCGCCAAGCTAGCGCCGCTGTTGAGCGCTCCCGGTGCCGGCGGGATTGTTTGTGGGGTCGCGAGCTGGCGCAAGGGCGACAATGCCGAACGTATGGTGGCTCGCGCAGCAGGTTGGAGCCCGCTCAACTCAGCTCGCAGCGCTACGGGTATCAACTATCTCGAAGTCGTGGGTGATGGTGACGCTGGCTCGCAACATAATGGTGGCTGAGCAGTATTTTTCTGCTGACAGGTTTACCGCGCGCTCGACCGCTGCCGGTTTGAGTCCCGGGCCGCTGACCTTAAAATGGATGTGAATGCGAGTGAATACCTTAGGAACTTCCGCAGCGCGCTCGGCCTGCAATTCCACTTCACAACCCACGACAGGATGGCGACCTTTTTTGAGGATATCGACCACATCAAAGGCGGTGCACGAGCCGAGCCCAGTCAACACCAGTTCCATCGGGCGCGGGCCAAGGTTGCGGCCCCCTGCTTCCGGCGGACCATCGACCACCACCGTGTGACCGCTGCCGGTGATGCCGACGAACATTGCGCCGTCGACCCATTTGATCGTCGAATTCATGGCCAGTAGCCCTTGGTATTTGGCGCCCTCGATAGGCGCCCTTAGTGTGATAAATGCCCGGTATAGCCAAGCTACGATGGCTTTTAAGCCTAATAAATGAGTATCTTAAGGGTACAACGTACAAAATCGCACAGTCCGGTCGATATTCGTTTACAAGTCGTCCGCACCATTGATTGCGGACTTTAGACCGCGGGAGTATTTTCATGAGCGTGGTGCAACCTATCAAGGCCAAGGCCGACGAATTGATTCTGCGCTTCCTCGAGCATTGCCACCGACGGCAATACCCGGCGAAAAGCACCATCATTCGACAGGGTGACCCATCCCACGATTTGTTCTATATCGTGCGCGGTTCCGTAACCGTCATGCTCGAAGATGAAGAGGGTCGCGAACTGGTGCTGGCCTATCTCAATGCCGGGGATTTTTTCGGCGAAATCGGCCTGTTCAACGAACATGTCAACCGCAGCGCCCTGGTGCGTGCCAAAAACGCCTGCGAAATCGCCCAGATCAGCTACGAAAGGCTGAAGGGCATGTCGACCGTGTTTCCCGATCTCCTGTTTGCCATCTCCTCGCAGCTCGCTACACGGCTGCGCAAAATGAATCGCAAAATTGGAGATCTGGCTTTCATGGATGTATCCGGTCGCGTGGCGCGTTCTTTGCTCGATTTGTGTAAAGAACCCGATGCGATGACCCATCCCGACGGCATGCAGATCCGCGTTACGCGCCAGGAACTGGGGCGCATCGTCGGCTGTTCCCGTGAGATGGTTGGCCGCGTCCTGAAGAATCTCGAAGAACAGCATTTAATCAGCGTCAGCGGCAAGACCATCGTCGTGTTTGGCGTGCGCTGATGTCTGTCCGGTAAGCCATCACCTGTTGTACGCCGTCCAGCTTTAACTGCCCACGGTGCGGCGCCTATGATGGCGGCATTAAACGCCGGAGCGCAGACGGGTGTCAGAATTCTCCAGTGTGGATGTCGCTGACGGCGTCTGGCTCGTTACCATCAATCGACCAGCGCGCCTGAATGCGTTGCATCCACCTGCTAATTTCGAGCTGGCCGAGATCTTTGCCAGCTTTGCTGCAGATCCCAGCGCGCGTGTCGCCATCTTGACCGGCGCCGGCGAGCGCGCTTTCTGCGCAGGAAATGATTTGCGTTACATGGCTGAGGGCCATCCGCGTCGGATCCCGGAGACCGGTTTTGCCGGGCTGACCGCTGATTTTCATCGCAGCAAACCCATTATCGCTGCCGTCAACGGCCTGGCCGTGGGGGGCGGCTTTGAGATTGCGCTGGCTTGCGACCTGATTATCGCCGCCGAGCATGCCTATTTTGGCTTGCCCGAACCCAAAGTTGGTCTCGCCGCTACCGCCGGCGGTTTGCACCGTCTGCCGCGTCAGATTGGATTAAAACCGGCGTTGGGCATGATCCTGACCGGACGCCCGGTATATGCCGACGAAGCCTTGCGTCTGGGCTTGGTCAATGAAGTGGTGCCAGGCGCTGAACTCCTGGCCTGCGCGCGATCCTGGGCACGGCAGATCATCGAGTGTGCGCCGCTTTCGATCCGTACCAGTCTCGACGTCGTTAATCGTGGTTTGGAAGAAGCCAGCCTGGAACTTGCGGCCACCGCTGATTACGCCAGCGTCAAAACACTTTACGCCAGTGAGGACGCCATGGAGGGCCCACGCGCCTTCGCCGAAAAACGCCGTCCGCAGTGGCGCGGTCGCTGAGCCTAGTAATCTCAGCCCTGAGGCCGCCGCGCATTGATTGAGATCGCGCGACCCACCCATGGCGGTCGCGGCTGGGCGGCCTGCGCTGCGACTAAACGCTGATAATTGGCCGCAATCTCCGGCGCGAACGGGCTCGCCCGCCGGGCACCGGTATCGAAGCTGATGGCCAAGGTCTCCTGGGTGGCAAGCAGGGTGGTATCTCTATAGATCTCTTGATACACGTGTACACGTTTGCCGTCGCAGTCGAGGATGCGGGTCTCAATGCGCAAGCGCTCGCCGAGATGGGCTTCCTGTTGATAGGTGACGTGGGACTCGAGCGCGACCGTCGAACACCCGGTGCGTTCGATATACTCCAAAGTCAATCCAACCACGGCCTTGTAGGAATCAATCCCAATCTCAAAGGCCTTGATGTAATAGGCCACATTCATATGGCCGTTGTAGTCAATCCATTCTGGGACCACCGCTGTCTCGTCAATGACAAGGCCGCGATCAGGAATCGGAAGAAGATGCATGGTCTGACCGTTGTGCATGGTGGGCCGCCATTGTAAGAGCGCGCAAAGCCCCGCGTGCATCCTTGAC